>JBMOHX010000024.1:0-20265 GCA_049317625.1 Phycisphaerales bacterium | reverse complement strand
GATGTCTCCTTGCGTGCCCAGGAAGGCCGCGGAGCCTGCGCTGTCCACCTCCGCGATCCCCCACTCGACGAGTTCGTAGACCGCACTTACCGCCGTGCAGACACAGACCACGAGGAAGCCGAGCCAGCGGCTGCCCCTGAGCGGCGAACAACGGACCAGCACCTCGCGCGCGGCGATCGCGGGCACGAAGCCCTGCACGAAGTGACCGAGCCGGTCGTAGTGGTTCCGCGAGAGGTCAAAGGCCTCCCTCGCCCACTCGCCGATCGGCACCCGCGCGTACGTGTAGTGCCCACCCACAATCAGCACCACCGCGTGCACGGCGATGAGCACGTACGCCAGCATCGAGAGCGGGAATCGTCGGCGCGTCGCCAGCAGCACCACGATCGCGGCCGCCGCGGGAAAGACCTCCAGAACCCATGTATGCAGTTCATACGGCCGGTAACCCGACCAAACCAGCGACCCGGTGACCAGCACCAACAACCCCAGCAGCAGGCGGGGCGATTGCGGCGGCTGAATGCTGGCGGTGTGCACATCCCATCGTAAGCAGACCGGCCTCCTGCCACGCTTCCTATCCTGCGGCATGACGACCGCACGACTGCTCGCGACCGCCTTGGCCGCTTCGTTCGCGACATTCGCCGCCGCGCAGGAGAGCGTGGATCTCAGCGACCTCATCATCCACCGTGCGCCCGAGGAGCGTCCGCCCGTCGCCACCGGGACCAAGCGGGCGCTGATCGTGGGCGTGGGAGAGGCGACGTACAACGGCGTCAAGCAGAACCCGCTCCCGACCTGCCGATTCGATGCCGCGGCCATCGCCCGGGTGTTGCAGGGCGCGGGCTTCGAGACAACCGTCCTCGTCGACGGTGGCGATCCCGACAAGGCGCCCTCGGCCGACAAGTTCGCGATGGCCTTCGACGGCTTCCTCGCGGGCGCCGGGCCGGAGGACACCCTTCTGGTTTACATGAGCTCGCACGGCGGGATGATCGACGGCGAGGCGAAGGTGATCTTGACCGACGGCGCGGCGAGCGTGCCGAAGGTCAAGTCGTCGCTCGGCGAGAGCCGGGCCCTGGTCCGCGTCCTGATGCTCGATTGCTGCCGGAGCGAAGGCGCATCCTTCCGACCGGACGTGAGCGAGACCAGAGACGTGCACACCATTTCGGCCTGCGCCCCCGATCAGATCTCGCAGGTGGGCGTCAACGGCCTCTCGCTATTCACCGAAGCATTCGTCGACGGCATGACCGATTGCACCGCCGACCGCACGCAGGACGGCGTCGTCGAACTCGACGAGATCGTGAGCTACGTGGCCAGCGAGGTGCCCAAGCGGTCGAAGGAGCAGCGCAACGCCGACCAGCGGCCCACGCGCACCGTGGTCGACGCACGCTCGATCAACCCGGTGCTCAGCGTCTGCGACCTCTCCCTGGCGCGAATCCCGCGTCGCACCACCGCGCTCGGCGGTCCCAAGGCTGTCCTGGCACGCAAGGATTGGATCCTCACCAGCCTCATGCTGCCCAAGGCTTCGGTCGGCATGTCGGCCGATCAGGTCCGGCAGAACCTCACGGGCAAGGACTCGCTGCTCCCGGCCCTCGACGCCCAGGGCAACGGCGCGATGATGTTCGACGACGAGCCGAAGGCGGGGGATGCGCTGCTCGTCCGCTTCGAGATGGGGAAGGTCGTCGAGGTGAGCACGTCCGTCGGAGGTATGTGCGATTCGCCCTACAGCGCCAAGGCCTCGCGGGAGGCCGCGCTGGCGATCATCGAGGGCGGCACCATCGAGAAGCTCACCCCGGCGCTCGAGGGCAAGTCCATCGCCGAAGTGGTGGGGGTCCTCGGGTGCCCCGCCGCGAGCCTCGTGGGGAGCGACGCGGTGGGGAACGGCTCGCTCCGTTACGTGGACGTGCCCCGCGTCACACAGATGCTGGTGGTGAACATCGAGCACGGCCGCGTCGTGGGAACAGAGGTCCGCGTGCTCGAAAGGTAGGTTCTCTCGACCCGCCCGAGGCACGTCGGAAACTCCGCCCGCGCCGCCTCCGGTGCCTCCGACTCTCGCCGCGTCCAAGTTCGCGGCGCCTCGTTGACGCACACGCTGATCTCACTCCTCGATCGTGTACGTGACGTTCACCGTCGCCCACACCTCAACCATGCCGGGGTTGAACGCGTCATCCGAATCAGACGCGGGGTCGTCGCCGCCCACCGATTGGGCCGCGATGTTCGAGAACCGGTTCGCGTTCCATCCCCCTTGCTGCGAGCTCGTGTCGGTGTGCTTGATCCGACCAAGCTTCAGCCCCAGCGCCCCCGCAAGCACCTGCGCCTTCCGCTTCGCCGCCTGCGCGGCCAGCGTGATTGCTTCTTCTCGCGCCGCCAGCGCCTCGGTGATGCCGAACTCCACCGATTCGATCCCGTTGCAACCCGAGCTCAGCGCCGCATCAATGACCTTCGGCGCCGCATCAAGCTCGCTGGTCCGGATGATGAGCGACATCGACGCCCGGTAGCCCGCCACCTCACGCGAGTTGGCGTACTGCCCCTCGTTCTTGTAGGTCGGAGACAGGTACACCCGGTCGGTCTGGAGGTACTCCTCCCCGAGCTTCAACTCCTTCACCGCCTTCACCGCCGCCGCCAGCGTCGTCATCGCCGCGGCCTGGGCCTCCGCCGCCGACTTCCCCTCAACCGACACCCCGCACCTGATCGTCAGAAAGTCCGGGGCACGCCGCACCTTCGCGGTACCGCTCGAATCCAGAGTTCCGGGTTCTTGGGCCGCGTGCGCGGCGGCCGGTGTTGTCTGCGCGAGCAAGGCCCCCGGCATGCCCGCGAGTGTGAGAACGGCGACGAGAGAGACGAGAGCGGCGTTGCGTTTCATGTGGTTCCTTCGCGTTAGTCTGGGCGGGACACCCCGCCACTTGGAGTTGTACGAACAACGGCGATCGTTGAGTGTCACCGCACTGTCTCAGCGGGAGCCAGAGCTTCTAGGATCTTCGCGTACAACCTGGCCTGCGCGTCCCCGCCCGCGTGCCAGCGCCACACGACGACGATGCTGTGCTCCGGATCGATCCAGATCGTGTTGTTCCCCGCGCCCTGCGCGGAGAAGCTCGAAGCCGGAACGCCCGGCCACCGCCCGGTGGTGTTCAGCCACCAGAGGTACCCGTACTCCTTGTTCACGCCCTGTTGCTTCGTGGCCCGCTCGACCCACTCCTCCGAGATGATCTGCTGATCGTTCCAGCGACCCTTGTTCATGACGAGCAGTCCGAACCGCGCGTGATCCCGCGCGCTGATCCACAACCCACCACCCCATCGAGTCCCGCCGCTGACCGATGGCATCGGCGTCCCTTCGATGTCCACCGTCGCGTTGTCGTACGGGATCCACTTCCAAGTGTCGGACGCACCGATCTTGTCCATGATCTCCGTGCGAAGCACCTCGGGCAGCGGCTTCTTCCACAGACTCAGCAGCGACAGCGCGAGTCGGTTGATCCTCACGTCGTTGTACTCGTAGCGCGCCCCCGGTTCCTCGAGCGGCCGGGGCTTGCGAGCACTTTCACCGTACTCGGTTTCGCCAAGGAACGCGTGGTCCTTCCCGAAGAGCGAGCCCTCCCATTCGCTTGTCTGCGTCGCGTGGTGGTGCCAGGTGACCTTCGCGTTGTGCGCCGACTCGTATCCACCGTCGTGCACGAGCTTCCCCACCGGATCGTTGACGTTCGCGATCATCCCGCGATCGATCGTGAGCCCCAGCAGCGTCGAGAGGTAGCTCTTCGCCACGCTGTACGTGGGATCGGCCGCCGCCGTCTCGCCCCACTCCGCGACGATGTAGCCGTTGCGAAGGACGACCCCGTTCGTCAGCGCCCGCGACTCGGGCAGCGGGCCCAGCGGTCTGCCGAAGATCCGCCGATGCGCCGAGAAGTCCCGCGGGAAATCCGTCTCTTGGAGCTTCGCCCACTCGACCGCCGCCTCGAGCTTCGCCGCGTCGAAGCCCGCTTTCGCCGGATCGACCTTCTCCCACGTGTCTTTCGTCGGGAAGTACGACGGGCTCTGTTGGCCCGTCGAAACGCGGCACAGAACCAGCAGCAGCATCAACGACAGGAGTACCGAGCGGCGATGGATCTGCATGCCAGAGCGTAGCTCCGGTCACTCTGCGCCGATCAGCGCCCGCACGCCACCCAGCAGCGCGGGCACGGCTTCCGCCTCCGAGCATCCCCGCGCGAACTCGACTGTCAAGATCGGGATGCCGAGGTCCTTCCCCCAGTAGCTCCCCATCGACCCCGGCGTCGGATAGCCCATGTGCGCCCGAACCCGCCAACGCCCCGCCCGACCGCAGCGGACCAGTTCGGCGTTCGCACCCTTCGCGAACATTTCTGCCCACCTGTCCGCGGGTCCGTCGAAGTTCACGAAAGGCCCCGAGCCGGACGAGTGGAGCACCACGACGATCGCGGGCCCGAACCGCGTGATGTCCGCGAGGGCGGCCTCGGATTCCGGTTGCGGATCCACCCTCCCCGTCGCGTTGGTCGCGGGCCACGCCCGGTTCAGGTCCACTCTCGCGGCGTTCGCGCGCGTCGCGCGGGCTGTCCCGTCCGGGTTCATGTCCTCGAGCACGCGAACCGTTGCTCGCGCCGACCACGAGCCCTGCGCCATGCTGGCCCGCAGCGCGGGTACCGCGCGGAGGCCCTCGGTCTCGTCGCCGTGGATGCCGCCGACCACGTACACACGCAGCGGGCCCTCCCCCAACGTGGATGCGATCAAAGACCGGTTCTCACGCGAAGTCCCGATCGCCAGCGGCGCGACCGGCCGGTCGGACCGCGAGTGCGGTGCGCACCCCGCGAACGCGAGGCACGCCACAGCAGCGGGGATGGGGAAGCCGCGCCCAATCACTCGTGCGGCATGTTAGCGGCCGCGCGTGTTCCCGGTGTTCTGAGCGTCGTGCCTCATCTCACGCCAACCGGTGCCGCCGCCCGAGAAACCGGTGAGGCACGCCGCTTCGCCGATCGCACCTTCGCCGCTGTTTCCAGGGTTGCCGACGACCACGAACACCTCGTACTTCCCGTCACCGTCGAGGTCCGCGATCGTGGGGCAGTGGCTCCCATTCTGGGCCGGGAGCTTGAGCGCTTCCGCGACGTCCAGCCGGTAGGTGATGCGTCCGTCGGTCGCACGCCGCGCAATGAACACTCCCTCGCTGGTCAGGTACGCCAGGTCGGGCGTGCCGTCGCCATCCAGGTCCGCGACCGCGACACCGCGGGTCACAGAGTCGTACGCCCCGGGGTCGGCCGCGACAGGCTCCGACCACAGCGTCGAGCCATCAGCCCGGTACACGGTGACGTGCTCCGACGCCGCGACAACTTCCGGTTTCCCGTCGCCGTTCACGTCCGTGATCACGGTCGGGGACATGATGTACCGGTCCCCCGCGTCGGCGTTCCACAGTTCCGACCCGTCTCGACCCCGCACCGCGTAGACCCGCCCGTCGTAACTTCCGACGACAAGCTCGGGCTCGCCGTCGCCGTCCAAGTCTCCCAGCGATGGTCCGTGGTAGATGTGCGAGCCGGTCTTGAACGCCCACATCTCCTCGCCGGTTTTCCCGTCCACGGCGTGCAGCGAGTGATCGCCCCGGAAGTTGCCGACGACGACGTCCGGCTCCCCGTCCCCGCTCAAGTCGGTCACGATCGGACAGCTCTGCACCGCCCCCGGCGCCGCGTGCAGCGTGCGGGTCACATCCCCGTTCAGCCCGTCGATGAAGTGCACGTTGCCCTTGAACGTGCCGACGACGATCCGCGACTTGCCCTCGATCTCACCGATCCACGGCGGCGTGTCGATGCACTCGCCGATGGCCAGGCGCATCGTCCAGTGGACCTTGCCGCTGGCCGCGTCGAAGGAGATGACCTCCGAGCGGTTCGAGACCGGCACGACGAGTTCAAGCCGGCGGTCCCCATCGAGATCCGCGAAGCGGCACGAAGCGTCAAGGCACGCTTTGCCGGCGTTGTGCTGCCAAAGCTCCGTCCCGTCTGTGCCGCGCAACACGTACACGCGCGAGTCATTGAAGTACGTGGCGAACGCGACGTCCAACCCACCGTCGCCATCGGCGTCCGCGATCGCCGCGCTCCCGAAGCTCACGGACTGCAACGGCACACGCCAGAGCACCCGGATCGAGTTCGACGGCACGATCTCGTTCGGCTCCGGCTGGGTCAGGAGGCAGAGACAGCACACGGTGCAGAGTGAGAGCGGCATGTCGAATCATACGGGTGCGCGCGTACCATCACCCGTGCTCCACTCCTCGCCCTTGCCCCCCCGTGTTGTGGTGACCGACTACGACCCGCGCTGGCCCACGGTCTTCGCGGACCTCCGTGCCCGCGTCGCCCCGCCGCTGGCCCCGATCACCACCCGCATCGAGCACGTCGGCAGCACATCGGTCCCGGGCCTCGCGGCCAAGCCGGTGATCGATCTCGACATCGTGGTGCGGGATTTGATCGAGGCCGAACGTGCGGCGACGGTGCTCGAAGCCCTCGGCTACACGCGGCTGGGCGACCTCGGAGTCCCCGACCGTTACGCGTTCCGAGCGACACCGGACCTGCCCCGCCACAACCTGTACGTCGTGATCGACGGGTCCCTCGCGCTGCGCAACCATCTGGCCCTGCGCGACACCCTCCGTGCACACCCCATCGATGCCGCCGCGTACGGCGAGCTGAAGAAGCGACTCGCATCCCAGCACCCCGAGGACGTCGACGCCTACTGCACCGCCAAAACGGAGTTCCTGCTCGGCGTGCTGCGCAAGGCGGGGATCCCTCCCGAATACCTCCGCGAGATCGCGATCGCAAACCGAGTCGACCCTCGCACACTAGGGCTTGCCTGAAGGACCCTCGGGCGCTTTCTTGACGGGCTCGCGCGGCGAGATGCTGAGTCGGACCGTGCGGTTGGCGACGTCGACCTTCACCCCGGGTGGGATGTCGACGAACACGGCCTCTTTCGTTGAGATCCGCTTTTCGAGTTCTTCGAACGTCAGAGAGACCACCGCGACCAGCTGAACCCGCTGACCCGCGATCGCGGCCACGTACTCCGCCGGCCCGTTCACGATGACGTCGGTGAGGAACCGGTCCGACTCGGGAACGTCGATGTTCCACTTCCCGAACTCTTCCGGTGCCAGCCTCAGCGCTACTGGCACACTATCGAGCTTCGCGTTCGCTGTCTTCGAGCGCAGGGTCAGCGTCACGTCGACGGCGGCAGGCGAAGCGCGGACGTGCGGCTTGCCCGACAGCGCCGGCGGGAGCTCAACCCGTACTCCTGCCACGGTCTCCCGCTTGCCGGGGAGGAGCTTCGACCAGATCGCAGGATCGATCCTCGCCACCGCGACCGCGCCGGGGTCGAGCGCATCCGACTGGGCCTTGGTCATGGTGACTTCGATGTCCGCGGGCCGCGTCTCCGGGAGCCCGTCGGACTCCCCGCCAGTGGTGGGCACCTCGACCCGCAGGCGGCGGCTCACCAGCTCCTCCATCCGCACGCGAACGAACTCCGGGTCGGTGCGCAGCACTGTGACGCCGATGTTCGAGAGCACGCGGGACTGTCTGAACGCATCGACCAAGCGGACATCCCGCGCCCCGGTCGAGAGTTCAAGGTCGAGGGCCGAGTATGCGATCTCGACCGAGCCCTGTCGCAGTACCTCGTCGAGCGACTCGATCGCTGGCAGCGGGCCCTCGACCCACATCGTGACCGGGAGAGAGGGCGCAGCCAGCGGCGCGCCGTCGGGTCCCGTGACCGGGAGAGAGGGCGCAGCCAGCGGCTCGCCGTCGGGGCCGAGGAGCCCGAGCACCTTGTTGCCGACCGGGTCGATCCTGAACACGACCTGCGTCGAACGCTCCGCGGGTTGCAGCGTCTCAGACTCGGCAAACACCCAGATGAGCAGGGTGACCAGCGTCACGATCGTGATGGTGCGGATGTGCTGAAACATCGGTCACGCCTCCCGCGTTCGCTTGTGTTCGTCCTCGGGTTCGTCGTGCATCTCGAAACCAGCGAGCGACGCCTCGTTCGCGCCCGCGGGGTCGCTCGCCGCGTGCTTGTCCGCCGCGGTCATGGGCTCGGGCGGAACCACCATGCGTGCTGCTCTGCGGGCCGAGTTGGTGAGCCGAGCTGCCAGCTCGACACGCAGTTCGGCCGGGCTCATCCCGTCCGACAACCGGCCGCGTTCGGCGATCCGCACCCGCCCGGTCTCTTCGCTCACAACCACGACGATCGCGTCACACTCTTTGCTCACGCCCACCGCCGCGCGGTGTCGGGACCCCAGCGCCGGGTCGGGCATGTCGGCCGGTTCCGCGAGCGGCAACTGCACGCCCGCCGAGTGGATCACCCGCCCCTTCACGATGACCGCCAGATCGTGGAGCGCCGAACCCGGGAAGAAAATTGTCTGGAGCAGCCGGCTGTTCAGCTCGGCGTTGAGCACCGTGCCCCCCTCGACGACACCCGAAAGCCCCGTTTGCCGCTCGATCACGATGATCGCGCCGAACTTGGCCCGCGCCAGGTACGCGACCGCCTCGCTGATCTCGTCCACGATGTGCACGATGTCCTTCGGCGTCGATCGGAAGAACGAAGTCTCTCCCAGCCTCACCACCGCACGCCGCAGCTCCGGCTGGAAAATCACGATCATCCCGATCGCCACGAACGCCAGCATCTTGTCGTAGAGGAACGCCAGCCGCTGAAACGCCCCCGCCTGCCCCAGCACCCTCGCCGCGATCGCCAGGAAGATCATGAGCACCAGCACGCCCTTGAGCGCGCCCGCGGCCCGCGTCCCCTGGACAAACTTCACAACCGCGTACACGACGATCCAGATGAACAGCAACTCAACCACCAGCGCCACCGTTGAATAGGTGTGAAGGCGGTCGAAAAGGCCGTGCAATCGTCCGATGGAGAACACGCGAGAGGGTAGGAGCCGATCCCGGCCCGCTCAGGCCGGTCGGCTCAGGTTCATCCGAGTTCCGATGACCGCCGCCCGGTGGGGCGCGTCGGGCGCCGCCGGCACCCCCATCCCCTCGAGCTTCAGAATCCTCATCTCGCCGCACGCGCGGCAGTGCGCGAGCAGCCGCTTGCCGTGCGAGATCGCTCCGGGAAGCACCAGGCGTTCGAACTTCCGGCACCCTTCACACGTCGTACACCGCCACACGAGAGAGAACGTCATACCAGTCCTTCCGAACCGAGCCCCCTGCATTTCATTCGGCTCGCATCCCGCGAGCCCCGCACATTCAAAGGCCGCCCCAGACACCTGTCGGCGCTGGACGCCAGCCTTCGGCTCCCGTTCATCTCATCTTTATTCCGTCCGCGAAAATCACCGATTCAACGCGACTTTCTGGCATTTGAGCGCAATCCCGGCGCGGGTTGGCCGCACGCCCGCCCGCTCCCCCGACCTTCGACCGGTTCCCGTCTTCCAGATGCGCTCCACCTGTGGTTCCTTCGAAACCGCGCCGCCCGTGACCGAGCGGTGACGGGTATCGAACCGCAGAGCATCCTTTGATTTGCAAGAAAGGACATCATGCCCGGAGCGTTGTTCATCACAGGATCATTCGTTCTCGCGGCCGGAGCGCTCGTCTGGCTCGGTTACGAACTCAAGGGCCGCCAGTCCGGAAGAGCATCCTGCCGTGGATGCGACTACGACATGACCGGGGTTGACTCCCTCACCTGCCCGGAATGCGGCAGGGCCCACGCTTCGCCCCGCGAGCTCGTTCGCGCCAACCGCTCCCTCCGCCGCCTGGGCCTCGCCGCGCTCGTCGCCGTAGCGGGTCTCGCCGGGGCGGCCTCCCCTATCTACTCGAACGCGAGTCCGTGGGCCGCCACGCCGACCCGCCTGCTGATCGCCGTCTGGCCGACGGCCGAACGTCTCGGTTGGACGCAGGCCGCCGCGATCGCCGAAGAGCTCAGAAGCCGGCGGTACTCGCCCTCCCAACTCGCAGCGTTGCAGCGGACCCTCGTCGGGATCCTCGCGGACAGCTCGGTCAATGAGCAGGACCGCCTCGCTTCCGGCTGGCTGCTGGGGCTCTCTCGCCTCGGTCCGGGCGTCGTGCGTTGGGACCAGGACCTGGAGCCCGACCTTTCTAGGCTCGACGATCGCGACGATGAACACCCGTTCGTCTCGCTCGGGCCCGCCGCGGCACCGCTGGTGCCCCCGCTCCTGATCGCGGCCAAGCAGCTCCGCGGCGAGGAGGCCGCGCCGGTCACGCTGCTCTCACTGCTTTCCAGAGAATCGCCCGAAGCCTGCGACGCGCTCATCGAACTGCTCGACCAGGACGTCGACGCGGACGAGGCGCTGGCCGCTCGGGGTGGAGAACTCGGCGCGACGCGTCTCCTCGATGCGTTCGAGTCCAGTCGACTGCGACCCCCAGCAGTGCTTCGCGCGCTCGCCGTGCTCGACCGCATCGGTTCGAGCTCGGAGCGCCGCATCGGCGTGCTGATCCGCGTCGCGACCAAAGGGGGCGAAGCCGCCGTCGGCGCGTCGAACATGCTCGCCCGCCAACGCCTCGACCGAGCCGCCGTGCTCCCGCGGACGGGCGAACTCATCGACGCGGTTCAACGGGCCAGCCCCGAAACGGTGCGCGAGGTGCTCTCCGCCCTTCGGCCCGTGGTTGCCGCGCTCGACGCCGTCGACCTTGCCCAAGCCGCGCCGATGCTGGAGTCCGCGGACCCGGACATAAGAATCCGTGGCGCGGCCCTCTTCTCCCTCGCCTCCGAACCTCCCGATTTCGGCGAGTTGCTCGAGGACGCCATGGGTGCCGCCTCGGAGCACGCCCGCGTGCTCGCATACGAAGCCGTCCTCCGCCGCGAGGCTTGGAACAGTTTCTTCATCGAGTCGGCCAAGCGAGACTGCGTCGCCGCGGAAGGTCCCCTTGCCGACTCGTCGCGGGAACTCCTCGCCGCTGCGCTCCCCGTCGAGGAGTTCGTCGAGTTCTGGAGACAGACACTCGCCCACCCAAGGTGGGAGGCCAGGGAACTCGCGTGCGAGTCGCTCGCCAGGATCGGCGCGCGAGCCGTGCCCGCGGTCGAAGGGCTGCGTACCGCTCAGTCCGATCCCGAGCCCTGGGTCGCGCAGGCGGCGTCCCGCGCGGTGCGGACCCTGACGCGAACCTCTCCCCCCTCACCCGTGGAGCAGCTGACGGACGAGATCGCGATCGCGCGCCGACGAGCCCGTCCGCTCGAGCCCGTGTTCGCGCGGCACCTGCAGTCGATTGATCCCCGGTCGCAGGTCGCCGCCATCGAGCGCATCGCCGAACTGCTCGACGCCGGCGAGTCCCTCCGCACAGAAACCTACGTCTCCTTTGGCTTCTCCAACGACTCGCTTACCGCCCTCGTGCTGCGCCTCATGGAGATCGACAGGCCCGCCGCCGCCGCCGAAGTGATCGCATCGTGCGTCTCCGGTCCGTGGGCGACGGACCGTAGCGGTGCGCTTGCCGACGCCATCGCGTCCCTCACTCCGGAACAGGCCGCCGCGCTCCGGGACCCGCTCGTGAGCAGGCTCCGGGGTGCACGCGGGTCGCTGCGTGCGAAGGAAATCATCGGCGCCGTCGAGGCGATGTCGGGCCAGGCCAAGTAGCCGCTCAGCGCAGCGTGCGCGAGGCCGTGCTCTCCGCGATGTACAGCAGCACGTCGTAAGACTCCGCCAGATTCTGCGGGTAGAACTGCTGCGGTGTCGCCAGCGCCCCGATGCTCCGCATCTGCGTCGGCGAAGCGATCCACGCAGCAGCCGAACCCGCTGCCGCGGCCCCGCGGAGGTCGAGCATCAGCACCGGTGCCCCCACGCTCGCCATGTGCGCCTCGACGCTCCCCGCCGGCGGCTCGAGCAGCTGGTTGTCCGACTTGAGCCCCTCACCCGGCGCCATCGCGGTGTAGCGACCCGAGCCGGTTGCAAAGCCGAAGACCACCGACTGCCCCGGGAACATCGTCGTGAGATGAGCGCCCATCCACTCCTGCCCGTACGCCTCCGCGCGGCTGACGTGCCCGTTGTGCGCCCAGAGCACGATCTTCGCCGCCGGGTCCTGATCCAGGATCCACTTCACGTTGGTCGCCATCGACTCATCCCGAACCGCCCCGCCCATCATGTTGCCAGCCGCGAGCATGCTCGCGCACTGAGAAACGACCCGCGCGTTCTGGATGATCCACTCCGCCTGTGTCTCTCCGTGCTTGGCCGCCAACGCGCCCCGCATGCCCTTCAGCCGCGTCAACAGCTCGTCCGTCTTGGCTTCGACTTCTGCCGGGTCCACTTTGTTCTCCGGCTCCTTCCCGATCAGAGCGCCGACGTACAGGCACGTCGTGCCCCCGTGGACACCCTCCTTCACCCGCGAAGCCTTGGTACCAGGGGTCGTCGCCGTCAGGTACAGCACCGCGGGGTTCTCGAAGTCGAACGAGAACTTGGCCGGATCCGAGTACACGACCCCGTCCAACTCAATCTCGATATCGTCGAACCACGCCTCGCCGCTCCCGACGATCAGGGGCCCGAAGTTGATGTTCACGGTGTCGGCCGGGACGTCGAGCGTGAACTCGTACCGCTTCCAGTCGGTTGTGCCCTTGGGACCGAAGTCCGCCATGTTGTTGAACGCACCCACGGACTGGTCCGGCTTGTCGCAGCGGAACCACCATCCGGCGAAGGTTCCCACGTCCTTGGTTTTGATCCACGCCGAAACGCGGACTTTCTTGCCCTTCGCGGCATCCGGTGGGAACGAGCCCACCATGATCCCGGTACCGTCGCCGTTCCCCTGCCCCGCGGCCTGGCGCTGGATCTCCGGGAGCTTGCCGTACAGCGCGACCATCTCGTCCGCGAGCGCCGGGTCAATCGCACGCACCCCGTCGATCGCGACCGTCGCCGCCACGTCCGGGGTCTGCATGTCAAACCCCGTGAACCGCAGCGGCACGAAGGAGGCCCCCTCCCGTGCCCGCCCAGCCTCGTTGAAGGTCTTCATCCACTCCACCATCGCGAGCACTTCTTCCGTGTTCCACGTCCAGAAGTACATCCCGCCGATCAGCTTGCGGGGATCGCCCTTGCCCTCGAGCACGTACTCGTTCAGGTTGTACGACTCGGGCATGTTCGCCTCGATGGAGAACACGCGGAACCCCATTTCGGTGGCGAGGTATTCGAGGAGCCGGTGCTTGAGCTGAAACGCCTCGCGGGTGCCGTGCGTCGGCTCGCCCAGCGACACGATCCTCGCCTTGCCCACCACGTCCTTCAGACCCGCCAAGTCCTCGAAACCGTTGCCCGCTTCGCAGGTCTTGAGGGGCACGGCGTGAGCCTTCACCCACGCGGCGGCCTCCGCCGAGACTCCGGTTTCGGGTTGCTGCGAAGCAAGGGAACCGACGACAGCGACGACGGCGAGTGTGCTCAGCATGCGATGCTCCAGGTTTGTTCAGCAGAATGTACTGCGACGCCGCGAAATCGTTTCAACGGAAATCCAGGCCGCCCTTGGGGTTACCCCACAGCCCCCGCAACCGCCATCACCCGCGCCGTCTCCCGCAGTTGCCCCGCCATCGCTTCCAGACTGCTGGGGATCACGCGAACCTGCCCGATCGTCGTGATGAAGTTCACATCCCCGCCCCACCTTGGCACCAGGTGCACGTGCAGGTGCTGAGGAACCCCCGCACCCGCGGCCCTTCCCTGGTTGATGCCGATGTTGATCCCCTGCGGTTGGAGCGCCCGCTGGAGCAGATCAGTCGCTACTTCAACCAGCCCCCAGAGGGAAGCCCGCTGCACAGGCTCGTAGTCCAGCAGCGAGGGCCGGGCGTCGCCCAACGCCACGAGCAGGTGACCATTCGCGTACGGGAAGGCATTCAGCAGAATCAACCCGTGATCGCCACGAACCAACACGTGGTTTTCGACGTCCTTCTCCGGGCTGCACCAGTAGTCGAGCAGGAACGAGCCCGAGGAAGGGGTGGGGGGCCCGGAGTTCTTCTCTTTCGCGTCCAACGCGCGAAGGTACTCGAGCCTCCAAGGAGCCTGCAAGGCCGCCGGGGACGCAGGCGTCGTCGAGACGCCCGGGGGTGACGGCGAAGTCGGCCGATGGTGCGCGGGCAGGTCGGACATCCCTCGATGCTAGGGCGTCGGCCGCCGCGGGTGGGTACACTTGGCAAGCTTCATGGAGGTCCTCACATGCATTCTCTCTTAGCCCAGTCCTCGCTCGCGCAGGGCTCCGGCGGTTCTGGCGGCACCGCGGTGCTCCTCGTGGTCTTCGGCGTCTTCGGCGCCATCCTGCTCCTGATCCTGTTCATCGTCCTCTTTAACTTCTTCAACCTCTATATCCAAGCGCTCTTCTCGAACGCGCACATCGGCCTCGTCGAGATGTTCGGCATGCGATTGCGGAAGGTCGACCTCCGCACCATCGTCTACAGCCGCATCCGCGCCAAGAAGGCCGGCATGGACATCCCCACCAACGCGCTCGAAACCCACTACCTCGCCGGCGGCCGCGTCCCCAACATCATCAGCGCCATGATCGCCGCCCGCGGCGCCAAGATCGACCTCCCCTGGAACATCGCCACCGCCATCGACCTCGCCGGCCGCGACATCCTCGAAGCCGTCAACACCAGCGTGAACCCGAAGGTCATCGATTGCCCTGCGCAGCACGGCCCCCGTCCCACCATCGACGCCGTCGCGAAGGACGGCATCCAGCTCAAGTGCAAGGCCCGCGTGACCGTGCGCACCAACATCGCCCGCCTCGTCGGCGGCGCTACCGAAGAAACCATCATCGCCCGCGTTGGTCAGGGCATCGTCTCCACCATCGGCTCCGCCGCCGACCACAAGCAGGTGCTCGAGAACCCCAACGAGATTTCCAAGAAGGTCATGGAGTCCGGCCTCGACTCCGGTACCGCCTTCGAGATCCTCTCGATCGACATCGCCGACATCGACGTCGGTGACAACATCGGCGCGAAGCTCCAGGCCGACCAGGCCAACGCCGACAAGCAGCGCTTCCAGGCCATTGCCGAGCAGCGCCGCGCAATCGGGTTCGCCCTCGAGCAGGAAAACAAGGCCAAGATCGAAGAGAACAAGGCCAAGCTCGTCCTCGCCGAGGCCGAAGTCCCCGCGGCGATCGCCGAAGCCTTCCGCTCCGGCCGCCTCGGCGTGATGGACTACTACCGCCTCAAGAACATGCAGGCGGACACGCAGATGCGAGAGTCCATCGGCGGCGACGGTTCCGCCAAGAAGTGATCAGCTCGCCAACCCGCTCGGCACCTTCGTCGCCCCCTCGATGAGCTTCAGCACCGTCTGGCTCTGGGTGTCGATGTTGCTCTTCTCCAGCATCGTCCCCACCTGCTGCAACAGCCGCGACCTGATCAGCGCCGCCGTCTCCGCCGCAAAGTCTGTGTCTTGCACCCGAGACAGCTCGCCCGTCAACGATTCCAACTCATCGAGCAACGAGTTCCGCTCCGAATCGTTGGCTTGAATCGCCGCGCCGATCGCGCCCCGCGATCTCGCGTTCGCCTCGATCGCCGCCGTCACCGCCGCGTCCGCGGCTTCAACGTCGCCCGTCTCCAGGTTCGCGTCCGTCAGCAGCCCGCTCAGCCCCAGCCCCTTGGTGTTCAGCCCTGTCAGAATCTGCTGGCCCTTAAAGGTCGTCGTGTTCGCCAGGAAGTCGATCCCCTGCAGAATCCCCGTCGCGGCTTCCTGCAACCCCTTCCGCTCCTCCGTCGACATCGCGTCGCGATTTCCCGCCGCGACCACAAGCCCTTTGAGCTCAACCAGCGCGTCCGAGACCACCGACATCGCGCCCTCGCGCGCCCCGTTGTACGCGTCCCGGTCGTCCAGCCCCCGCAGCTTCGCGTTGATCTCCGCCACCTGCGCCTTCATCGGCTCGATCGAGGCAATCGCCCCTGGATCGTCCGCCGCCCGGTTCACCCGCTTCCCCGTCGTCAGCCGCTCCATGGAAGTAGCGATCGCGTCCGCGTTGCGGCGAAAGAGGTTCTGAAACCTCATCGAGCCGAGCTGCAGTGGGTTCACGCCTGACATTCACCTGAGAGATCGGTGACCGCACCCCTCGGCATGATCTCGGACCGGCCGAACCCCCGGCACCCCGCACCCTGGGCTCCCCTCCAAACCCTACAGGCCGCACAACCCGCACTTCCCCTCCGCGAACCCCGCCACTCCATTCTCATCAGCCGCGTCTTCAGACCCTCCGCGACCACTTCGCCATCCCATCGTGCGCCGTCATGTCGTACCGCAGCGGCGTCACCGTAATGCACCCGCGCAGTAGCTCTTGAACGTCAGACCCCTCGTCCGTCCCCTTGAAATCCAGCCCGTGCCCCGCCGCCCAGTAGTACGTCGCCCCCAGCGGGCTCACCCGCTTCTCGTACTTGTCCACCAACCCGTGCACGTTCATCGGGCACACCTTCACCGGCGGCATCGCCTGAATCTCCGTCGATCCGTCCTCCTCGCACAGCGGGATGTTGATGCTCAGGCACTCGTGCGGGTTCGGGAGCCCCTCCGCGAGCAGCATGTCGATCACCCGCCGTGCCCAGTGCGCCCCCACGTCAAACCGCGACCGACCCTTCCCGCGCTGCATGCTCACCGCGATCGACGGAACCCCAAGAAACGCAGCCTCGATCGCCGCGGCAACCGTCCCCGAGTACAGCACATTGATCCCGCAGTTCGCCCCGTCGTTCATCCCGGAGATCACCAGGTCCGGCACCGAACCATCGCCGTACCGCTCCGGCCACAGGTTGCAGATCGCCAGCTTCACGCAGTCCGCCGGCCGCCCGTCCACCGACAGCCCCTCCATCCGACCCTCGCCCGTCAGCTCCACCGACTGCCGCTCCACCATCAGCGGCACGTGAAAGGTCACGCCGTGGCTCGTCGCGGATTGCACCGTGAGCGGGGCGATGGTGAACACATCCCGGCCGAGCGGGCCCCCCAGACGGCCCTCGCGGTCGACAAGAGCTTCGTACATCGCTGAAATGCCCGGGGCCCGGATGCCGTCGTCGTTGGTGAGCAGAATGTTCATGGTGTGGACCGGAAGGTAGCCCGTCCCGGCGCGGCGAGCCTTGAAACCCGCGTGCGGAACCGGTACATTGGCCCCATGGCTTCACTCATCGTTGCGTCCGGGGCTCAGCAGGGCATGTACCTCCCGCTCGGGAAGGGCAAGATCGTCATCGGCCGCGCCGAGAACCTGCCCATGCAGGTCGTCGACGAAAAGGCCTCCCGCAAGCACATCCAGATCCGCTTCGAGGACTCCGACAGCACCTTCCGGGTCGTGGACATGGGCTCGAGCAACGGAACTATGGTCGCGGGCAAGAAGATCACAGAAGAAGCCACCCTCCGCGACGGCGACGAGATCGAAATCGGCACCACCAAGCTGCTCTTCACGACCGCCGACCCCAAGGACAAGCCCAACGCCCTCGAAGTCCTCAAAACCGTCGGCCAACGCGGCCGCAGCACGTTGATGAGGTAGGAAGAGGGCAATGGGGAATGCGGAAGAGGCCATAGGCCATAGGCCGTAGGCCATAGTTGGCAAAGAGCCCTCGCCCGCAGCTCTTCATTTGCTGCTTTGCTGTTTTTCGCTTTGCGAATTTACTCGACGGAGTCGAGGAACTTCCTCGCCCAAATCTCCAAACTCAGCACCGTCCACATCGCCTCGGTGACGGACCAGTCGTTCGCACGCACCCGGTCGTGCCACTTCAGGATCGGTTCGGTGCGCAGCCAGCCGCGCCGCGCCATCGAAGGGATGATGTCCTCCCGCAGGTATGCCTCGAACTCCGGCTTGCGGAAGTAGTCCAGCAGCGGCAGGCCGAAGCCCTCCTTCGGGCGGTAGGCAAAGTGGGAACCGAAGCGATCCGAGGCCATCCGCTTCAGCGCCACCTTCGTGCCGCGTTGCACCGCTTCGCGCCGGAAGGGTCGACCGTCGACCATCGCGCCCCGCGGCAGCGACCGGGACAACTCCACCAGCCCGCGGTCGAGCATCGGCACGCGGTTCTCCACCGAGTGCGCCATCATCATCTTGTCCTGACGGATCAGGAGCTCGACCATGAAGGTCTGCGATTCGTACTTGAGGCAGTTGGCGATGAGGTCCGACTTGCCCTCCCTGAAGATCGCCAGACGCGGCGCGAGCGTCGCTTCGAAGTCGGCATCCGGCCGGAGTTCCTTGAGCTGCGCCCACCGCATCGAGGCCGAGTACTTCACAAACCAGTACTCGAACGGCAGATTGGGAGGCAGGTCGTAGTTGCGGGAGAGCTTCGGTCCCAGCTTGGGGATGTGCCGCAGGAACCCCAGCATCGGGAGCACCCGCTCGCGCGTCGCGCCGAAGAAGAACCTCGGGTACCCGCCGTACACCTCGTCCGCGCCGTCCCCGCTCAGCAGCACCGTGACGTGCTTCTTCGCTTCCTTCGCGAGGAGAAACAGCCCTACCCCGTTCGCGAGGTTGAGCGGATAGTCCATGTGCCACGTCGCCTTGCCGAGGTTCTCGACGAAGAACTCGTACGTCAGCGGGAACATGTGGCACCGCGTCGCCGTTTTCTCCGCGGCTTCGCGGATCCACCGCTCCTCGCTCACGTGGGCCTCGGAGAAGGTGATCGAAAAGCTCTCGAGGTTCGCGCCGAACTTGTCCCGCGCCATCGCCGTCACCAGCGACGAATCGATGCCCCCCGAAAGCTGGCACCCCAGCTTCACGTCGCTGATCAGTTGGCTCTTCACCGATGCCTCGAGCGTCGAGGCGATCTGCGCCGTTGCCGACTCCACCGTGCCGTTGCTTTCTGCAACATCGGGGATCTGCCAGTACCGCTCCACCCGGTGGCCGCTCGGCGTCAACACCAGACGAAAGCCCGGCCGGAGTTGTTCGATGTTGCGGAACAGCGTCCGCGACCCCGCGGTGTAGCGGAACAGCAACTGCTCGTCGAGTGCATCGGGATCCAGCTCGCGCCGAACGCCCGGCCACTCAAGTAGCGACTTGATCTCGGAGGCCCACAGCAGCGTGTTCCCCACCCGCGTGTAGTACAGCGGCTTGATCCCCAGGTGGTCACGCGCAATGTGGAGCTCGCGCTTGCCGAGGTCGACCACCGCGAACGCGAACATGCCGTTCAGCCGCGACAGCATCCCTTCGACGCCGTACTCCTGATAGAGGTACAGCAGCCTCTCGGTGTCCGAGTGGCCCCGGAACCGGTAGCCCTTGGCCTCCAGCTCCTTGGTGTAGTCGAACGCGTTGTACACCTCGCCGTTGAACGTGATGAACACCCGACCGTCCTCGCTCATCATCGGCTGGTGGCCGTTGGCGGAAAGGTCAAGAATGCTCAGACGGTTGAACGCGACGCACCCCTCGCTCGCCTTCGAAGGCGAAGCGCCGTGCGAGAGTTCCTCGCTGTCGCCCCGAGCCAGAGAGAAGCTGCGCAGCCCGCGGTCATCGGGGCCCCGGTGCCGCGCAACGTGGGCCATGCGGGCCACGACGCGCGCATCCACCGCCGACCCGTCGAACGAAAACGCTCCCACAATTCCGCACATGCAACCGCACCCCACGCGCGACCAGCCGAACCCGCGGCATCCAGCACACCCGACGCCGACGCGTCCGGGGCCGCCGACACCCTGTCAGGATAACAGTTCTGCCATCTTCGGCTGAGACTCCACGTACCTGTTGTGGACATCCTTGTAATGCTTGCGGTACAGAGCGTCGCACGCGTCAGCGCCCGGGAACTTCGCACTGAACCCAGGGGAAGCGCTGTCCAGCGTCCCCTCGGCGACCTTGATGAGATGCGCCATGAGCAGCCGCGGATCCTCAGTCCCGACCGCGACCCGAACGGTCGTGGGGCTGATCCCTGCTTCTTTGAGGGCCTGGAGCGAAAGCTCGCTGTGGCTTGTGATCGCCGGGCAGAGCACCACCGTGTTCGGCTGTCCGAGCGACACCTGGTGCCCGAAGACCGGATCGAGCCCGTCGAAGAACCGCTGGAAGGTCTCGCGATCAATCGTCGGCTTGCTCCCGCCCTTGCCCTCGAAGTCGAATGTGAACAGCGGCGCGGGGAAGCCCAGGTGCATGCACTTCTCGCGCATCGCCGAGTTCTCGTTCCCCGGCGCGGCGTTGCACTTCACGTTGATATCCGGGTGGCTCGACAGGAACTCCGCGAACGCCAGGGTGTTCACGATCTTGTTCAGCATCCGCACTTCGAGCGTGTGCATGCCGTTGAGCACCTCGTACGCCTTCTCGCTGTCGAGGAACGCGCCCTTCACGTAGTACACGTTCCAGAAGAGCGTCTCCTCGCCCTTGTAGATCCTCGGCGTGCCGTCGGGGGCTGTGCCCAGCATCGAGTCGTGCTTGCCCATGAACATCCGCTCGTTGCGGCCGATCACCACGCCCGCCGTCGTGC
>JBMOHX010000023.1:0-20569 GCA_049317625.1 Phycisphaerales bacterium | reverse complement strand
GAAGCGGTGACGGGTGCAAAGCTCCCGGCCCGGTTCGCGTGGTTGACCACCGCCCGGGCCGCGGCGGCCGCGACGGAATCGGTGACCGAGGGGGAGGCCGGACGGACGGCGCCCGCGCGGTCCACCTCGGGCGTGGTTGAGGCCGCGAACCTGATGATGATCCTGGACTCTCTGAAAGAGATCGGGAGGCGAGGCCTGGAGGTCAAGCGGTTCAAGGGTCTGGGCGAGATGGACGCCTCGCAGTTGTGGGAGACCACCATGGACCCCAACCGCCGCACGCTGCTCAAGGTGACCTGGGACATGGGCTCGGCCGCGGAGCAACTGTTCACGGTGCTCATGGGCGAAGAAGTGGAGCCGCGCCGGAAGTTCATCGAGGACCACGCTCTCGAAGTGAAGCGACTGGACGTCTGAGTCCGAAAAGACGGCGCGAGGGGCTGGGGGGCTGTGCCGGTTGCGCCCGTCATGCGGAGGTGCCCCGGACCCGGCCCGACCGACCGCGGACGTACGCTCCGAGCCGAACCCGAAGCGACCGATGTGATTCCGGATCCGCACCGGAGTCACATCATGGCCCATTCGAGTCAACACAAGTCCTCCGCCAAACCGATCGGCAGAGGTCCGCAGCAGATCCAGGCGTCGGATCGCCCCAACACCATCGGGCTGGGTCAACGAGAACTCGAAGCGCTCCTGGGCGAGATGGACAACACCGAGACCACGACCGCGCAGCACAAGCGCGAGTTCGCGCGCTGGCCGTTCCGGCACTCGACTGTGATGTTCGAGGTCACCCACCCGGGCGGCACCGTGACCAAGCTCAAGCTCGCGTGCCGGAATCTGTCGCGCGGCGGCATCGGACTGCTTCACAACGGGTACGTGCACCCGGGGTCGGCCTGCAAGGTTTGGCTGCCGCGGCTGGTGGGGGGCGCGCAGGAGATCAGCGGCGTGGTGACGCGGTGCGCGCACCGCCGGGGTGCGCTGCACGAAGTCGGCGTGAAGTTCTCGAAGGCGGCTGACCTGCGGATGTTCATCGGCGGGTCGCGGAACAACGACTTCTACACGCTCGAGAAGGTGGTGCCGGAGAAGCTGACGGGCCGGGTGCTCTATGTCGAGGACTGCAACATCGACATCCGGATCATCCAGCACTTCCTGCGTGGGACCGGCGTGCGGCTCAAGACGTGCGACAACGCGACGGCCGGGATCATCGAGGCCGCGCAGGGGTACGACCTGATCCTCTCGGACTGGCGTCTGCCGGACATGCGGGGCACCGAGATGATGTCCCAGCTTCGTCAGCGCGGGGTGCAGACCCCGGCGCTGCTGATCACGGCCGATCCTGTGGGGCTGATCAAGGACGGGCTGTACGACATCCCGGACGTGGGCGTGCTTGCGAAACCGATCACGCAGGATCAGCTCCTGCGGATGCTGGCGGAGAAGCTGATCGTGAGCAAGGACGAGGAGTCGCTCTCGAAGTTCGCAGTGGACTCTGGCCTCACGGGGCGCCTGTCGGGCGAGATGGCCGAGCTGGTCGACAAGCTTCAGAAGTCGATCGAGGCCGGCGACCACGCGGGCTGCTACAACCTGGCGATGCAGATCAAGGGGGTCGCCCCGCTCTTGGGAATGGCGGAGACCTCGCGGGTTACCAACGAGGTCACCGACGAATACGGCTCGAAGAAAGACCGCATGCCGCTCGATCGATTCGTGCAGGTCGCGGCGACCGCTCGGCGCAGCGTGTAGCGAGGCCTGAGGAAACGAAGGGTGGCCAACGGGACTCGAACCCGCGACCCCCGGGATCACAACCCGGTGCTCTAACCAACTGAGCTATGGCCACCGACAACCGCGACAAAGCGCGGGAAGGACGATACGGGGCTACCCGGGGCAGGGTCAACCGGTCTCCCGCGACCGTTGCGCCGTATTTCGGATGGGCGCGGGCGGTGGAGAGGGTCGAGGGGGCGCACTAGGCTTCCGAGCATCGCCGGGAGCGCCGCAGGCGGTTTCCCTGCCCACCACCGAGGACGTTCGAATGAGCCATGACATTCTTTCGCGACTGGACCTCTCCGCCAACCGAGCGCTCCGGAACTTGTCCTCGGCCGAACTGGTCGAGCGAGCGATCGCGGCGGGCGAGGGAAGTCTCGCGAGCAACGGTGCACTCTGCTGCCTGACCGGCGACCGCACCGGTCGCAGCCCGAAAGACAAGCATCTCGAGAAGCAACCCGAGATCGACAGCAAGATCTGGTGGGGCAAGGTCAACACCCCGATCTCCACAGCGCAGTTCGACGCCGCGCTCGAGATCGCGGTGACTCACCTGAACAACCGCCCGAAGCTGTTCGTGTTCGAGGGTTACGCGGGGGCGGATTCGAAGTACCGTCTGGGCGTGCAGGTGGTCACCGAACAAGCATGGCACAGCCTTTTCGCGCAGACTTTGTTTATCCGCCAAGGGACCCGGGCAGCGGGCGTTCGGCCCGGGGAGGCGGCCCCGTCCTTCAAGAAAGACTGGACGATCATCAACGCCGGCAAGCGGCGTCTGACCGCGGAAGAGCAGGCCCGCATGGGGTACAACTCGCCGGTGTTGATCGCGCAGAGCCTGACGAGAAAAATTGTTGTGATCTTGGGGTCCGAGTACGCCGGCGAGATGAAGAAGAGCATTTTCTACGCGATGAACTTCGACATGCCGGAAGCGGGCGTGTTCCCGATGCACTGCTCCTGCAACGTCGACCGCCGCACCGGCGAGAATCCCGCGTTGTTCTTCGGGCTTTCCGGCACCGGCAAGACCACGCTCTCGGCCGATCCGCACCGGGCGCTGATCGGGGATGACGAGCACGGGTGGTCGGATCAGGGCGTCTTCAACTTCGAGGGCGGGTGCTACGCCAAGTGCATCAAGCTCAGCAAAGAGGGCGAGCCGGAGATTTGGAACGCGATCCGCTTCGGCAGCGTGCTCGAAAACACCGTCATCGATCCGTTGACCCGCGTGCCGGACTATGACAGCTCGAAGCTGACCGAGAACACCCGGGTGACCTACCCCGTGGACTTCATCGAGGGAGCGGTGATTCCCTCGGTGTGCGGCCACCCCAAGAACGTAATTTTCCTGACGGCAGACGCGTACGGGGTGATGCCGCCCGTCAGCAAACTGACGCCAGAACAGGCGATGTACTACTTCATCAACGGCTACACGAGCAAGCTCGCGGGCACCGAAGCCGGGGTCACGGAGCCGCAACCCAACTTCTCTCCGTGCTTCGGCGGCGTGTTCCTCCCTCGCCCGCCCATCACGTACGCCCACCAGCTCGCGGAGAAGATCAAGCAACACGGGACGAACGTGTGGTTGCTCAACACCGGCTGGACGGGCGGGCCGTACGGCACCGGCAACCGCTTCAAGCTCGCGTACACGCGTGCGTTCGTCACCGCGATTCTGGACGGAAGTCTGGCGAAGGCCTCGTTCTCGCCCGATCCGATCTTTGGTCTCCCGATCCCCTCGGCCGTGCCGGGGGTGCCGCCTGAAGTCCTCCAGCCTCGGAACACATGGAAGGACGGGGCCGCGTACGACGCGCAGGCCGGCAAGCTCGCCCGGGCCTTCCGCGACAACGACAAGACCTTTGAGATGCCCGAGGCTGTACGAGCGGCCGGTCCGAGGGTGTAACACTTCTCCACCGGCTCCGCTCCCCCTGAGTTCACGTTACACTGAGGCCGTGGGACGACCCTCACGGATCTACCCCCGTTGTTTCTGTCGCGGCCCGGCCCGCATCAACCACACCTGAAGGAATCCACCATGGCCGCCTGGGGCTTCGGCAATTTTGAGAACGACGACGCGCTTGACTGGACCGCCGACCTGATCGATATCGGCGAGGAACTCATCCCCGAGGCCTTCGCCCGCGTGAAGGAGGCTGTCGATGACTATCTCGAAGCCGATCTCTGCAGTTTCGCGCTGGCCGCGGCGGAAGTCGTCGCCGCGATGAACGGCAAACCTTCCGCCGACCTCCCGGAAGAGGTCACCGAGTGGCTCACCGGCCGTCCGGCTCCCGCCGCGGATCTGCTTTCCTCCGCCCGTAGCGCCGTCCTCGCGATCTTCCGGTCATCGGAGCTGCGCGACGTGTGGAAGCAGCAGGAACAGCTCGAGGAGTGGGAACCGCGGGTTCAGGATCTCTCCCGCAGACTGGGTTAACCAAGAGTTCACGCTCCGCTCCAGAGCCCTTCGCGATTGCCCAGAACGGCCTGCTCGTGCTGCAGGAGCCAACGCTTCCGCTCCAGGCCCGCGCTGTAGCCGGTCAGTTCGCCTCCCGCGCCGATGACGCGGTGACAGGGCACGAGGATCACGAGCCGGATGTCCCCGTTGGCCCGCGCCGTCGCGCGGACCGCGGTCGGCCGCCCGATCGATTCGGCGACCGCGGAATAGCTCCGCGTCGCGCCGAACGGGATGCGCCGCAGGGACTCCCAAACTTGCTGCTGAAACGCAGTTCCCGCGGGGGCCATCGGCACCGTGAACTCACGCAGCGTTCCCTTGAAGTACCCGTCGATCTCCTCGGAGACGAGACGAAGCACGTCGTCGGCGACAGAGTCCGTCGGCGAGCCCTCCACGGTTGAATCTGCCGCAACCACGGCGTCTGGGTCTTCGAAGCTCAGGGAGACCAGACCGGCGCCGTCCGAGACGGCGGTCAGTTGCCCGAGCGGAGTCCAGATCTTGCGGGTCAGCTGCGCGACGGGAGCTTGCGAGGATGAGTGCCGCATCTTCGGATTATTGGCGAACGTCGCGGGCGGTGTTCGAGGGTGCCCGAGCCATCCTCGCCGGACCTATGCTGAGAGACCATGGCGACTCGCAAACCATTCGTCGGCGGCAACTGGAAGATGAACACGAACCGGACCTCGGCCGCGGAACTCGCGCGTGGCGTTGTCGACGGTTTGCTGCACGTGGACGGCGTGGATGTGGCGGTGTTCCCGCCGTTCCCGTACTTGCTGCTCGTACGAGCGGTGCTGCGAGACCGCGGATCTTCCGTGAAGCTCGGTGCCCAGAATGTGTACTTCCAGGGCGACGGCGCGTTCACCGGCGAGGTTTCGATCGCGATGCTCAAAGACTGCGGCGTTCAAGTCGTGCTCTGCGGGCACTCCGAACGCCGGCACGTGCTGGGCGAACGTGACGAAACGATCAACTCCAAGCTGCGGGCGGTGCTCGAGGCGGGCCTCGAAGCCATCCTGTGCATCGGAGAGACGCTCGAAGAACGTCTGGCCGGGCACCAGGACATCGTCTGCGCCCGCCAGCTCAAGACCGGGCTCGCCGACGTCCCCGGCGATTGGGTCGAGCGGCTGACGATCGCGTACGAGCCGGTCTGGGCAATCGGGACCGGCAAGACCGCCACGCCGCAGGACGCCCAAGATGCCCACCGCCAGATCCGCGAGTTTCTAGCCCGTATCTACGGAGCCGAGCGGGCTTCGGCCGTTCGGATTCAGTACGGAGGCAGCCTGAAGCCGGGCAACGCCGCGGAGATTTTCGCTGAACGCGAAGTCGACGGGGGCTTGGTGGGCGGCGCGGCGCTGAACTCGGGCGACTTCCTGGCGATCTGCAAGGCGGCCTCGCACTCGGGCAAAGCCAAGAACTCCTGAGCCGGGACAGGTTGAGTCGAAGGGATCGCCGTGACGTTCGGCTGCGGCGGACCTAGAGTTGCGACCGTCCCCGTGCCGCGCTGCGGCGATCGATCGAAAGGATTTGCATGCTCTCGCTGCTGGCGCAGTGGCCCTTCTGGGTCGTGAACTTGTTGATTGTGTTCTTCCTCGCGATCTGCGTGGTGATGCTTCTGACCATCCTGATCCAGAAGCCCCAGGGCGGCGGGCTTTCCGCGGCGTTCGGCGCGGGTGCATCTTCGGGCCAAACGGCCTTCGGTGCCAAGACAGGCGATGCCCTCACCATTTTCACGATCGTGGTCTTCGCGCTGTACGTGATCTTCGCGTCGGTCCTGAACTGGGGTGCCCGCATCGCGCCACCGGCCGACGGCGACGCGGCGGAAGCCTCCAGCAACGACGGCAAGACGGCCCCCACGCCGGAGAGCAACCCGGAGTCGGCCACGCCCCCCGCGACGGTCACAAACCCGCCAGAGGCTCCCGCCACCGCCCCCGTGACTCCGGCAGCGACCCCGACGCCCGCCCCGGGTTCGGACGCTCCGGCGACGACTCCCGCGCAGGACTCCGGCACGCCCGCGCCCGGCACGCCTTCACCGACACCGACTCCGGTGCCGCCAACCGAAGCCCCAAAACGGTAAACTGTTGGACTGACGCATCCTGGGGCCGTCGGCGAACGGCCGCTGCGTCTGCGCCGGCGTCTTCTTGTCTCTGCGGGACGACCCGGCGGACCGAACACAGGTTTCGACGCAGAGCAAGGGAGTTCGCGTGATCCGCAGCATGACCGGCTATGGCGAGGCCTCGGCCCAGTTCGAGGGGGTCCACTACTTGGTCGAGGTGCGCTCCCTCAACAACAAGTACTTCAAGGCGACCATCCGCCTCTCCGAAGAGTTCCAAGGTCTCGAAGCCGAAATGGAAACGGCCCTCCGCGAGAAGCTCTCGCGCGGCACCGTCACCGTCAACGCCCGCTGCTCCGACGCCTCAGAATCCGCGGCGTACCAGATCAACGTTGCGGCCCTGCAGAAGTACACCGATCAGCTCCGCCAGCTCCCCCAGGTCGCCAAGGGCGAGGCCTCGTTCGATATCACCTCGCTCCTGAATCTGCCCGGCGTGCTGCAGCCACCCGCGAACGAGGAACAACGCTTCGAGCGCGCGCGTGGCGCCTTCCTGCCTCTTCTAGGCAAGGCAATGCAACAGCTCGTTGCGATGAGAGAGCGAGAGGGCCGGTCGCTCGTGGATGACCTCCGCGAGCACAAGGACTACATCGCCACCCGGCTCGTTGAGATCCGCGGCCTCGCGCCGGGAGTGGTCGCTGAATACGAGCACCGCCTCCGCCAGAGGATTGAGGTCCTCCTCAAGGAGATCGAGCGCCAGGTGGACCCGGCCGATCTGGTCCGTGAGATTGCCGTGTACGCCGAAAGGACCGATATCGCAGAGGAGATCAAGCGGCTCGGAGCTCACCTCGACCAGTTCGGCGAGCTTCTGGGTTCGAGCGACGGCCGACCGATCGGCAGAACCCTCGACTTTTTGGCCCAGGAGATGCTCCGCGAGGCCAACACGATCGCCAGCAAGTCGCCGGACGCCGACATTTCCCGTCGGACCGTGGAAATCAAGGGCGCTATTGATCGGATCAAAGAACAGTGCCAGAATGTGGAGTAGGATTCTCCCGGGTGAAGTTGGGGGCTGCTCATGACGTATGGCTTGGCGCAAACTGGAGTTGTGATCGCGGCCTGCATGATCGCACCGGCGGTGTCGGCCGACGACCTTCAGACCATGAGCGCGCCCGCCGCGGCTGAGCCGACGGTTGACGCCCTGATCAACGGGCTGAACTCCGACGAGCTCGCGGAGCGCGAACGCTGCGAGCGCCAACTCCATGTCGACGGGCGCGTGTCGCTCGATCAGATCGAGCGACTGCTCACGAGCGGCGACTTGCCCGCCGAGTCGTTGGAGCGGCTGGGACGCGTGGGGCTGTCGCGATTCCGCCTTCTCGAACGCGCGGCGCTCGGCGTCTCCTGGCAGCAGGACGCGTCGCGGGTTGACGGGCTCGAGATCGCGGCGCCGGCGAAGGCGCGATTCGGGGGCGAGGAGTTCGATTCCACGAAGATGCTGATGCCGCGGGACGTGATCGTCGCGCTCGACGGCGAGCGGGTGGCGCTCTTCGACTCCGCGGCACAGAACTGGGAGAACTGCCGCGCTTTGATTTTGTCGTACGACCCCGGTGACGAGATTGAGCTGCGCGTGCTCCGCGACGAGCAACCGATGACCCTTCGTCTCAGGATGGGGCGGCTGAACGACCTCGACCGTCCGGCGATGGCGGACCCGACGGCGATTCTCCCCAAGGCGTGGACGTACCGGCTGGAGCGTCGCTCAAAGGAACTGCGGAAGGACTCGAAGGCCGAGGCGGGTGCAGGACCACTGGACTCGGGGCTGAGCCGAGCCGACTGGGACCGGCTGATCGTCGGTGTTGAGGGCGCGGAAGAGGAAGCGGCCAACAAGCCGAAGCAAAACGCGAGCGCCGGACGGCCCGGAGCACGGGCGGCGGGGAACGACGGGGTTGTGAACGGCGACGCGCTCCAGTTTTTCCACGCGGGCGTGCCCGACCAGGACGCCAAGGAACGCGAGTCCCTCGCGACGACTCTGAACATGCGGCTCGACCTCCTCCGCAATGCCAAGATGCAGGCCGAATCCCTGCCCGAAGGACGCATGAGAGATGCCAAGCTGCGCGAGATGCAGGTGCTGAGCCAGCAGGTTGCGGAACTGCGGAAGAAGATCTCCGCGCGGCGTGCCCTGCCCGCAACCCGAACGCTGGTCCCCTGATCAACGTCGTCGGCGGCCTGCTTGTGATTCACACAACCGAAGCGGACCGCTTAGCCTCGGCGGCCTTTGCCTCGCCGCCCGGTGCCCGGGTGACGATCCGTCCCGAGGAGCTTGCCCAGGGCCGCGATGGCGGTGCGGGTTTCGGGGTGCTCGGCGGCGTCGACGGTGGCGAGCGCGATGGCGCGCCGAGCTTTCTCGGTCGCGTCCCGGCGGCGTTCCTCCATCAACTCCGGGCGGAGGGATGCGACGTCGCAGAGGTTGTCGAACGCGTCGGCGAGCTTCACGAGTCGCACGTACCAAGCCGCCGCGGCGAGTTGCTGGTCGTACGCGGGCTCGCGGATGTGCTCCGGCAGGGCCATGTTCTTGGTGAGCGCGGCGACGCCGTCGGCGATCACGGGGCCGAACCGCTCGTGGAGGTCGTCGTAGTCGGTGGTGGTGTCTTCGATCGTGTCGTGCAGGATCGCGATCGCGAGAACGTTCTCGTCGCCGCACCCGAAGACTTGGGATACGGTCAACGCGACACGGAAGACGTGGGAGACGTAGGGAGTCGCCCCGTCCTTGCGGATTTGATGGCGATGGGCCCGTGCGGCGAGCGCTACGGCCGCCTGCCAAGGCGGGAGCGGCACCTGCGAAGCGATTCGCTTCCGAGGGCCGCGCGGCGTGCGTCGGTCGGTCATGACCGAGTCTAGGTCGGCGCGGGGGGCGGATCCAGAAACCGTGCGCCCGCCGAGTGTTGAGGGACGATGAAGACATGGAACGCTGGTATGTCCTCTACATCTCGACCGAATGGCTGCTCCGGCTGATCCTGGCGCCGGTTGTGGTTTTGCGCGAGCACCGGCCGGCGACGGCGCTTGGCTGGCTCGCGGTCGTGATGCTCGCGCCCATCCCCGCTTCCCTGCTGTACCTCGCCTTCGGGCAGTCGATCATCGGTGGCCGCCGTGTACGCAAACACGCGGCGACGGTGGGCCTCGCCGCGTCAGGAACCGAGTCCGAGCGGGCCAGGGTGCTGACTCCTGAGCTGGACGCGGCCCAGCGAGCGCTCTCGCAGGTGGCCGAACGCCTCGGCGGGTCGCCGGTGCAAGGTGGGAACACCGTCGAGTTTCTCTCCGACGCGGCCGAGTTCGAGCGGGAACTGATCTCGGCGATTGACCGCGCACTCCACCACGTCCACCTGCTGTACTTCATCTTCGAGGACGACGAGGTCGGGCGGCGGGTCGCGGCCGCGCTCGAGAGGGCCGCGGGCCGGGGCGTGAAGGTGCGGGTGCTGGCCGACGCCGCGGGGAGCTGGTCGCTGTTTGATGAACTCGCGGATCGTCTTCGCACGGCTGGGGTAGACGTGCGCGACCACCTGCCGGTGAACCCGATGCGACGGCAGCTCATCCGCTTCGACCTACGGAACCACCGGAAGCTCGCGGTGATCGACGGGACGGAGGCGTTCACCGGGTCGCACAACATCGTGAGCCCGCACGTCGGGCTCAGCGCGCGGATGGTTAAGCGCGGCGCGGCGTGGCTCGACGTCACGGCGCGGGTCCGGGGGCCCGCGGTGGCCCCGTTGGCGGCGGTCTTTCTCGACGACTGGCGTTTCGAGACGGGCGAGAGCCTCGACCCCGCGACGCACTTGCCCCCCACCGGCCCCGTGGGCGACGCCACGGTTCAGATTGTCGCGAGCGGGCCGACCTCTGCCGCCGGGGTGATGCGCGACGTGATGATCGAGGCGTTGCACCGCGCCGCGACACGCGTGGTGATCACGACGCCCTACTTCGTGCCCGACGAATCGCTGATGACGTCGTTGACCCTCGCGGCGCTGCGCGGGATCCGGGTTGAACTCGTGATCCCCCACAAAAGCGACAAACGGATCTGCGACCTGGTCGCCCGCTCGTTCTTCGAACCCCTGCTGAACGCGGGCGTCGTGATCTACCGGCACCAGGGGGGGGTGCTGCACTCCAAGACCATGACGGTGGACAACTCTTTCGCGCTCGTGGGCTCGGCGAACACGGACATGCGGTCGTTCTTCTTGAACTTCGAGCTGGGGCTGCTGGTGTACGACGCGGACTCCACGGCACGTCTGCGGCACTGCCAGGAGAAGTACATCGAGGACTCCCAGGGCGTGAACTTCGGTCGGCTGCGGGCACGCTCGACCTTCGCCCGGCTGTGGGAGGGCGCGGCCCGATTGACCGCCCCACTGCTCTGAGGCCGGACTTGCCGCGGGGCCCCGGGGGGCGCATAGTTCCCGCCATGAGCACCCCCCACCTGCGTCGCGTCTGCGGAACCATCCTCACCGCTTGGCTTCTCGCGCTGGCCGGCTGCGCATCTGGCCCGCGGGCGACTTCGAACGCGGTCAAGGGGCTGCTCAACGTCACGCTCGACGGGGATACACGAGAGTGGCCCGCGGAGTCGGCGGTCGCCGCGGATGATCAGTTCGTGTACCTGCGGATGAGCGTCGAGCAAGAGCAGTTCACGCTGCAATCGGCCCCGGAGTCGATGGTGCTGCTGCTGGACTGCGACGCGAGCACGGCGACTGGCCGCACGAGCGAGCTCCAGCCGCTGGACCGCCTCGGAGTGGACCTCGAAGTGAGGTTCTCCCCGATGGAGGAGAACGGCCGTCGCAAGAACGGCGTGAAGATCACGTCGTTCGACGCGTACGGGACGGCTCGGCCGGTGCCGCTCTCGGACTTGGACTTCGTCTGCTCCCCGACGTACGCGTCGAGCTGGTACGAGGCGAGGATCTCGCGCACCCCGAGCGAGGCGGGGCTTATCCCGTTCTCCGGGATGCGGTCGGAGGGCGCGCTGTCGGGGCTATGGGTCATCGAGGACGCCGCGGGAAAGGTGGTGGGCTATTCGGATCCCTTCACGCTGCCGGTCGCCCCGGCGGCCGAGGGCCCGATGCGGTTCACGGCGGACCTGCCGGTCAAGCCGGAGGGCGCGCTGCGCGTGATGACGCTGAACGTGGAGCACACCGGTCCGGTGAAGAACCCACAGGTCTTCGCGCGGCTCTTCCAGGCGATCGACCCCGACGTGCTGCTGCTCCAGGAATGGGAAGAGGGAGACGGCGAGAGCGTCACATCGTGGTTCACGGCGCTCATGAACCGCGAGGGCGGGTGGCACGTGCACAAGCCCGCGGGCAGCCTTTCCAGCGGCGGCGGAGTGGTCGTCGTCAGCAAGTACCCTCTGACCCCGGTGCTCGAGCGATTGACGTCCTCATCCCGGAGCGACAAGGGCGAGGTGTCGCAAAAGCCCGTGCGCCTCGCCGCGGCTCGGATCCAAACGCCCTTGGGCCCCATGATCGCCGGGAGCGCACACCTCAAGTGCTGCGGCACCAAGGACAGCCGCGAGGACAAACAACGGATGGAAGAAGGCAAGTCCATCGCCACCGCGATCCGCGCCGCCACGAGCACCCAGCCCAACGCAATCCGCGTCATCGGGGGCGATCTCAACCTCGTCGGGTCGCGGCCGCCGCTCGACCTGCTCCGCGCGGGCGCCGACGGCGATGGGAGCGATCTCTCGGTGGTCGACGCGTTCGTGCTCGGCGACCGCTCGATGTACACCTGGGGGAACGATGCCTCGGGCTTCGCCCCGGGCCGGCTCGACTACATCGTGCACAGCGACGCGAACACGCGCGTGGTCAACTCGTTCGTCCTCGACACCACGCGGCTGAGCACCGAATCGCTCGCGCGGCTCGGGCTGGACGCCACCGATTCCGCGGCGACCGACCACCGCCCGGTGGTCGTGGACCTTCTCCCGAAGTGACCTTGTTTAAGCGGGAAGCGGGAAGCGGTTGCAGAGCGAGCGGATTTCCTCGCGGACCTTCCGCGTGGCACCGTCCGAATCGCCCTTGAGCCCCGCGTCGAGGACCGTGTCGATCCAGTCGGCGATCATGCGCATCTGGTCTTCCTTGAAGCCACGCGAGGTGGTCGCGGGAGTACCAAGGCGCAGGCCGCTGGTGACCTTCGGCGGGCGGGGATCGTCGGGGATGCCGTTCATGTTGGAGATCATGCCGGCGTTTTCGAGCCAGAGGCTTGCGTCCTTGCCGGTGAGGTCCGGGTGGCGGGCTCGGAGGTCGACGAGCATCAGGTGGTTGTCGGTGCCGCCGGTGGTGAGGCGGTAGCCGTGGCGGGTGAGCGACTCGCCGAGGCACTTGGCGTTCGCAACGATCTGCGCGCAGTAGGTCTTGAACTCGGGCTTGAGGGCCTCGCCGAAGGCGATCGCTTTGGACGCGATCACGTGCATCAGCGGGCCACCTTGAGCGCCGGGGAAGACGGCCCGATCGATCTTCTTCGCGAGTTCCTCGTCGTTCGTGAGGATCAGGCCGCCGCGCGGGCCGCGGAGAGTCTTGTGGGTGGTGGTCGTGACGATGTGGGCGTGGGGGAAGGGGTGCGGGTGGACGCCGGTGGCCACCAGCCCGGCGATGTGGGCGATGTCGGCGACGAGCATCGCGCCGCACTCGTCGGCGATGGCGCGGAAGCGGGCGAAGTCGATGACGCGGGGGTACGCGGAGTAGCCCACCATGATGATCTTCGGCTTGGCCTCGAGGCAGACGCGCCGGGTTTCTTCGTAGTTGATGCGCTCGAACTCCGGGTGGCTCTTGTCGTAGTGGAGCGGGTAGTGGACCGGCTTGAAGAAGCGACCGGAGAAGTTGAGCTTCATGCCGTGGCTGAGGTGGCCGCCGTCTTTGAGGAGCAGGCTCACGAAGGTATCGCCGGGCTCGAGAACCGCCTGCATCATCGCCTGGTTGGCCTGGGCGCCCGAGTGGGGCTGGACGTTGGCGAACTTCGCGGAGAAGAGCTGCTTGGCACGGTCACGCGCGATGTCCTCGATTTGATCGTGGAACCCGCAGCCGCCGTAGTAGCGGGCGCCCGGGTAGCCCTCGGCGTACTTGTTCGTCAGGCAGGTCCCCATCGAGTGCATCACCGGGGCGGAGACGTGGTTCTCGCTGGCGATGAGCTCGATGGTGGAGTGCTGGCGGTCCGCTTCTTTGGCGATGAGTTCGCCGATCTGCGGATCGCGGGTCTTGAGGAGTTCGAGGGTGGAGAGGGCGATGGGGTCGGTGGCCATGGCCGATGGTAGGGGAACTTCCCCCGGTCGTCGCCCGATCAGAGGAAGGCCTGGAACAACTCGACGTCGAGGGTGAGCGTGATGAGCCCGAGCAGCAACGAGCACACGGCCATCGAGAGGAACGCGGGACGCCGGTCCTGCTTCTTCATCCTGAAGCCAACCTCGAGCGCGGCCAGCCAGTACAGGTAGACCACGCCGGAGAGCACGAATCCGAAGGCCAGCTCGCGGTCTAGCGCGTCCCTTCCCGGACGCCCGTTCGAGGACCGGGACCACGGATCCAACGCGAACAGCAGGCCGACAAGCCCGCCCGAATACCGCGTGCGCACCATCGCAAGATCGGCGACCGCAGCCGTTGCGCGGCACGCGAACGAGATGACGGCCGACAGGAAGAAGACGGATGCGCTGTACGCCGCGGCACGCAGCACATGCCGCAGGCTCACCTTGGACCCCGACCGAGTGATGGGCAACGCGAGGAAGACGAGCGGGTGCATGATCGCCGCCGCGAACGCCAGCCGAGCCCAAATCGGCACGGCCCAGATGTACGGACCGCGGAAGACGTCGACAAGCTCCTCGCTCTCGCTGATCGCCGCGGCGACGAGGACGTCCAGGGCGGGCGCCCCCGATTGGGCCGTGCGGAACAGGATCATCCCTGCCAGCGGGAGGGGGACCGCCGCGCAGCAGATGGCCAGCCACGCGAGCACTCGGCCCAAGCGAACTCGGTTCTCCAGACGCACCTTGCCCCAGAAAGGGAAGACCACCGACGCACGGAGCATGGTCTTGACCGCCGCAACGATCGCCAACCCGCTCGCGTTCTCGAAGAACCACGGCAGTCGCGTCAGACCGGGGTTGAAGACCTCCGCCCAACTGAAATCGAGGCCGCACTCGGGGCAGATCCCACTGGCGCCGGGATGTTCGCGGCGTGCCGCGTCGTGCCCGGAGAGGTCGTAGTCGCAACGCGGGCACATGAGCGCGGTTGGTTTTCCGGCCTTCATCCCTCACCCCCGTCGGTTTGTGGGCTCGCTTCGCCGTCGCCGATCGGGATCGACGACGCCGGGGTGGCCAGCCCCGCGGCGGCACACGCCGATGCGTCGAATGCCCCCCATTCGGCCGACTCCTTCGAGCGCTTGCGGAGCTCCGCGAGGTAAGCCCGACGGCCGATCTCGTGTGTTCCGAACTGGGCCATATGGCTGTTGCTGAGCTGCGCATCGAGCACCGCGAAGCCGCGGCGACGCAGGTGGCCAACCAGGTGCACCAGAGCGATCTTGCTCGCGTCTGTCCCGCCGAGTTCCGGGCGGGAGAACATGGACTCACCGCAGAAGACGCGCCCAAAGGCGACGCCGTAGAGGCCGCCGACGAGGACCCGCTCGCCGTGGGGGTTCACGTTCCAGACCTCGATGCTGTGCGCGAGGCCCGCGCGACGGTAGAGGTCGAAGAGCGCGATGATGTCCTCGTGGATCCACGTATCGAGCCGGGCGAGGGTGCGCTCACCGCAATGCCGCATCACGCGGACCAGGCATTCGTCGGCCGTGACCTCGAAGGGAGCGCGGCGGACCTTGGTGCGAAGCGAGCGAGCGACGTTGAAGCGGCCGTCGAGGGGGACGATGGCCCGCTTGTCCCCCTGAACCCACTCGACGCGGTCACTGGCCGAGTCGTACATCGGGAACCAGCCGCGGAGGTACATGGAGATCCCCTGCGCGATAGAGCCGGCCTCGGCGTCGGTGAAATCGTCGGGGATCTGTTCCAAGAATCTCGAGAGCAACCCTCGCCCACTCCAGAAACCCGCCGTGTTTTCAGCGGATCGTGATACAATACGCGTGCGGACGTGGGTTGTTCGTCACGCGGGAGGGCCGGCCGAGATGAACGCGTATCTGAGCATCACCCGGTGGCCGGAAGGGATCGACGAGGCCGGGAAGGTCCGGCTGCTGTGCACGCACGCGGGCATCGACCCCTACACGGCCCGTCTCTGTGCCGTTCGCGGCGTGCCGCTGGTCGCGGGGCGGTTCGATGAGGACGTGTGCAAGGACATCGCCGCGAGGCTCGCGACCGAGGACGTCGGGGTTCATTCGCCCACGAAAGCCGAGCTGGCGGCCATCGTGACCGCGCCCCGCGTGAAGGCGCTGCACCCGGCCCTGGGCGCACCCGAACCGATGTACACGGTCGAGTGCTGGGACGGCCGAACCGCGGTGCTCAAGTCGCGCCACATCGTGATGCTGGTGCGTGCGCGACTCGACAGCAGCTCCACAACCTCTACGGTGAGCACGGGCGGCCAGGGCGGCATGCTCGCCTCGGGGATGCTGATGGGCGCACCGGGTATCGCGCTCGCGGCGGCGCAGGGCGGAAATGTGGACCGATCGACCCGGGCCAAGATCTCGCACGTGCTGGACATCTACGTGAAGAACGGGACCCGCGTGCGGATCGACGGGGACAAGTTCAGTTTCGAGGTGCTCGGCGACGCGAAGTCGTATTCGGACCTTCAGAACATGGACATCCTCACAACCCGACTGGGGAGCGAAGCCCCACGGGCGGTGATCGAGACCGGCTTCAAGAACTTCAAGTGCCCGGGGGACATCGTGAGCGACGCCTTTTCCGCGGTGGGAGGCACGGGCATCCGACGGCGAAACGACGCCGGCCCGTTCGACTTCTTTTCGGCGTGGATCTACCTCCTCCACAAGGCCGAGGGCATCATCTGAAACGCCCGGGAGCGCGAAAGCAACACCCCGGAGTTCCCAACCACTCTCGGGAGCGATCCGACGGAGCAACGAACCATGGTCATCGAAGATTCCATCGCGCAACTGATCCGGTCCGAAGGCGTCGTCATCCCGGCGATGGTGGGCTTCTTCATCATCACGGGCGTGATCGTGAGCAACGTCGGCCGCACCATCAGGTCCAACGCCCGCGAGAAGACCAGGCGCGAGATCGCCGCGTATATCGCTGAGGGATCGATGACGCCCGAGCAGGGCGAGCGGCTCATGAAGGCCGGCGAGCCCAAGGACTGCTGAACCGGGCGAGTCGGCCGAGAGTCGATCGCGGTTACGGCGCGGCCTCCGGGATGAACCCCGCTTTCCATGCGCCGTAGACCAGCACCGGGATCAGGAACGCGCTCAGCACGTCGAGGATCAGGCCCGCTTTCATCATCTGCCGCACGCTCACGCGCCCGGTCTGGAAGACCAACGCGTTGCCCGCCGTGCCCGCCGGGAGCATGAAACCCAGGCTCGCCGAGAGCGTGAGCGTGATGAGCAGCAGCGTGGGCGGGAGCCCGAGCGCCTTGGCGATCGCGCTCACGATTGGGATGCCGATCGCCACCAGCGCCGTATTGTTCGAGAACTCCGTCAGCACCACGGCCGCGGCAGAGATCGCCACCAGCACGACGAGCACGCCGTGGCCCGCGAGGCTGTCACCGCTCGAGGCGACGGCGCCGGCGAGCCCCGATTTGTCGATACCGTCCGCGAGACTCAGGCCGCCGCCGAAGAGGAGCCAGATTCCCCAAGGCGCCTTCGACGCGGTCTTCCACGTCAGGATCGGCTCCGAGCCGACGCCGCCGGAGGGGATCAACGCGAGCACCACGACCGCGGCCATCGCGATCACCGCGTCGTTCACGCCGATCCACTGCCCGCCCACCCAGGCCGCGGCGGTGAGGAGGAAAACCGCGAGGGTTCGCCGCTCCGCGGCCCGCATGGGGCCGAGCTTGGATCGCTCGGCGCGGATGACCTCGCGGACCCCGGGAACTTCGCCGCCGGAGATGCGGAATGCGACGCGGGTGAGCACAAACCATGCAACCGGCACGAAGATCGCCAGCATCGGGAGGCCGATCTTCATCCAGCCCAGGAACGTGATCGGCACGTGCAGGTTGCCCCGCAAGTGGGCCGCGAGCTGGGCGGTTGGTGGCGTCCCAACCAGCGTGCCGACTCCACCGATGCTCGCGCCATAGGTGATCGCGAGGAGCAGCGCCGCGCCGAACTCCTTGCGTTCCCGATCGGCCATCCTCGCGCGGGCGTCGACGACCGCGACCACGCTGATGGTGACCGGCAGGAGCATCGCTGTGGTCGCGGTGTTTGAGACCCACATCGAGATGAGCGCCGAGACCGCGAGGAACCCGCCAACCAAGCCCGCGGGACGCGCACCCACGACGGACATCAAACCCAGCGCGAGTCGCGTGTGCAGGTTCCACCGCTCCATCGCCGCGGCCAGCGGCGTGCCCCCCAGCAGCAGGAAGATCAGGAAGTTCGCGTACGGTGCCGCGGCGGTGTCGACCTTGCACACCCCAAGAATCGGGAACATGACCAGGGGCAGCAGACCGGTGATCTCGAGCGGCGCGGCTTCTGTGATCCACCACACGCCCATCCACACGCCGACACCCGCGACGATCCGGGGGGCGTCGGCCAAGTTCGTGAGAGATCCCAGGACCAGGTACGCGATCACCGCCAGCACAGGCCCCAGGGCAACCGTCGCCAGGCGCGGCCAGGTCATGCGGTCGTCGTGTCCTTCGTGAAGGTCTTGCATTCAGCGTCGCCCCATGACGGACACGGCAACGCCCGCGAACACCAGTCCGAAGGCGACGAGGTCGTTCCAGCGCAACCGTTCTTTCAGCACAAGCACGGCGAAGATCGAGAACACCACGAGCGTGATCGCTTCTTGCAGTATTTTGAGCTGCGGAGCGGTGAAGGGACCGCCGTGGTCGATGTGGCCAAGCCTGTTCGCGGGAACCTGGAGGCAGTACTCAGGGAGTGCGATGAGCCACGAAATTCCGATCGCCAAGGCGAGCCCCCAGCCCTGCTTTTTGAGGTGGAGGTACCACGCGGTGGTCATGAAGGCATTGGACGCAACGAGCAAGAATGTAGTGGCGAGCCAGCGAGGGATCATGAGGGGGAGGATACCGAGGGCGTGGCGGCGGCTCACCAAGTGTTTTTACCTGGCCACATTGGAGAGGTGGTCGGCTTGACGCCGGGGTTGGAAGAGGCGACACTGCTCCCCCCGACACGGCGCGGCATCCCTAGGGTTGCGCGACGCGTACGGGTTGTACCCGGGGCCTGGGTCGAGAGACCGAGGGTTGCCGCGTGGCGGAGCGATCCGGCGCGGGGTACCGGTGTTGTCAAAGGTTTGGCTTGTCGCGGTTGGGTTTGAAGAACGATTGGAGCATTCATGGCCGGTCGAAGCAGCACGAGCATCGGGGTTGGGATTGCGCTGACGGTCCTTTCCCTGCTCACTCTCACACTGTTCGTCTTTACGACGGTGTTCTTCGGCAAGTACAAGGACCGCGACCGGCAGGTGCAGTCGCTGCAGCAGGACGCGACCGAGATCGTGACCGCGGCGGAGCGCAACCGTGACGACGTGCGTGGGCTCTTGCAGGCCGCCAAGGAGTCCCGCAAGTCGCTGGTCGGCTTCCTCGCGGACAACCAGGGCGAGGTGATGGAGAAGGTGACGGGCGTTCGTCGCGACACGCTGACGCAGCTCCAGCAGAAGACCGAGGGCGTCCCCGGAGTGGACTCGGGAACCCTCCTGTCGGCTCTGAAGTCCCTTCAGAGCGAGAACGAGATGCTCAAGTCGCAGGTTGCCCGCGCCGACGCGGACCGTCAAACCGCGATCACCGACTTGAAGAACGAGAGCGCCCGGGTCGCTTCGATCATGTCGACGCACCAGGCGACGATCGACGCGGTGAACAAGGACGTGAAGGTGTATCAGGGGGAGCACGAAGCGTACATCGAGAAGCACGAGGACTACAAGAAGCGGGTTGACGAGCAGCTCTCGACGGCTCTCACGCAGGCTGCTGAGAAAGAGCGCCGTCTCGCCGAGCAGGTCACCACGCTGACCGAGTCGAACCTGATCCTGCAGAGCCAGATCGATGCGATGCGGGGCCGCCGCAACGCCGAGCGTTTCCGCGGAGACGACGAGGAAGCGCTGGTAGATGGCGAGGTCATCGGCGCCGAGGGCAGCGAGGGCAAGATCTACATCAATCTCGGCAAGAACCAGAAGATCGTGCTCGGGATGACCTTCGCGGTTTACGCCGACAAGGCCGCCATCCGCACCGACGACGAAGGCAACTACACGCCGGGCAAGGCGACAATCGAAGTGATCAGCGTGAACGAGAACAACTCCGCCGCGCGCGTCACTGCCTCCTCGCGCGGCAACCCGATCGTCCGGGGCGACGTGATCGCCAACGCGGTGTACGACCCCCGCAAGACCTACAAGTTTGTCGTCATCGGCAACTTCGACGTCAACCGTGACGGCATCGCCACCGCGTTGGAGCGGCAGGACGTCGTCTCGCTGATCGAGTCCTGGGGTGGCTCCGTTGCCGATGCGCTGACCGGCGACGTGGACTTCCTGGTGCTCGGCGAGCGGCCGTTGGTCCGCCCGCAGCCGGCCTCGGATGCCCCCCTGGCGGCGGTGCTCGCCCATCAGGAAGAGAAGAAAGAGTTCGATCACTACGAGGCGCTGCACAAGCAGGCCATTTCGACCAGCGTCCCGGCGCTCAACGAGAACCGGCTCTACACGCTGATCGGAAAGTCCCCGAGCGCGGTCACCCGCTGACCTTCGTCCCGGATTGATTCCCTCACGGCCCGGGCCACTTGGTCCGGGCCTTTTTTTCAGGCCGATGATGGGCAAGAAGCGAACACCGGCCATCCTCCAAGGACCGCTGACCGCCTTCATCAGGACGGCGCTGGCCCTGCCGCTGCTGCTCGGACCGGACGCCGCGGTCGAGGCCGCTCGTTCCGTGGCCCGCGCCTGGGCCACCGGCCCGCTGAACAGGAAGCGCTACCCCCGTGCCGTGCGCCACCTGCAGGAGGCCTTCCCCGAATGGGACCCGGATCGAATCCACCAGACCGCGGTGCAGTCCTACGAGCACCTGTTCGCGCTGGGGATTGAGCTCGGATACACGCCGCGGCTGCTCACCGAAGAGGGCTTCACCCGGCACCTGATGTTCACCGACATCCGGCCCGCGCTCCAAAGGCTGCTCGGGGACCGGCCGTGCATCCTGATCACGGGGCACTGCGGGAACTGGGAGTTGATCGGCTACGCGATCGCGATGCTGGGATTCCCGCTCGCCGCGGTCTACCGCCCACTGGACTTGAAGCCGCTGGACGCGTGGGTTCGGGAGATGCGGGCCCGGCGCGGG
>JBMOHX010000022.1:0-20769 GCA_049317625.1 Phycisphaerales bacterium | reverse complement strand
GGATGATGGGCTCGCGCCGCATCTCCAAGAAGTCCTTCGAACACTACTGCGAACTGATGGGGCTCTCCGACCAGCAACGCGAATCGGCGAAGGCGATGTTCGAGGGATACCAATCGGCCTGCGGCGCGGCGAACACCGAGCACCGGGCCGAGATCGAGAAGCTCAACAAGCAGGCCCAGGAAGAAGAAGATCACTCGATCTTCATGGAGAAGATGCCCGAGATCATGGGCAAGCACCAGACCAAGACCCGCAAGCTCGACGACGATTTCCTCGCCGACCTCAAGCTCGTCGGATCCGCCGACACCACCGCCGACGCACGCTGGGAACGCGTCGAACGGGCACGCCGACGCGATTCCCTGCTGAGGCTCGCCGCGATGAGCGGCGAAGGCATCGACCTCGCCGAGGTGGTCCGGGACTTCAAGCTCGCCGAGGCCGAACTCGCCGCCGTCCAGGGCGAACTCCTCGAGTACGAGGCCGAACTCGACAAGCACCTCGTCGCCAAAGAGTCCATGATGGACCGCCAGGACAAGGAAGCGGTGAAACCCGCCAACGGCGAGTTCGACATCGCCAAAATGCAGGAGCGCATGGCCGAGATGCGCGAGGTCGGTGCGAAGATCAAAGAAACCAACGAGAAGCACGCCCGGAAGGTCGCAGACCTCCTGCCCGAAGACCGGCGGGCACCGTTCGCCAAGCTCGTCCGCGCACGGTCCTTCCCTCGCGTCTACAAGGATTCAAAGGTCGCCCGCGACATGTCCGCCGCGATGAACCTCCCCGACCTCACCGCGAACCAGCGCGAATCACTCGCGGCCCTCAAGGCCTCGTACGAACGCGACGTCTCCCCCATCAACGAAGCCTGGGCCAGCGCGATCGAGGCGAAGGAGAAGGACGGCCAGTCCGGGATGATCGCCGCCGGCGGCGCGATGATGATGATGGACTTCGGCGACGAGCCCGAGGCGATCGCCACCGCGAAGAAGTCGAAGAAGGACCTCGACAAGAACACCCGGGAGCGCTTCGACCAGATCCTGACGCCCGAGCAGAAAGAAAAGCTCCCCAAAGAACCCGCGGAGGGCGAGGACGGCGTCCCCGTCATGCGCCAAGGGGGAAGCCTCATGATCGCCCCCGGCCGCTGAGCGCAGAAACATCCCCCGTCCCCGGGCGTACCAGATCGGAACGACCGGCGTGCCGCGAGCCCCGAATCCCGTACACTGCACCCGTGCAGGGGCCTCTCCCGTTGGTCTGAACGCAAAGGAGTCCATGATGCGCCGTGTACTGAAGGCGTTTGTGCTGCGAATCGCGTTGGTCCTCGCTCCCGTCGGCGCGGCTCTCTATCCCGCGCAGACAGCCCAAGCCCAGTTCGGCATGGGTGGCGGGATGAACATCGATCCCATCACCAAACGCGGCGTGCTCGAGTACGCGCGGCTGGCGGACCTCGACGAGGGTCAGAAAACCACCGCCCTCACCCTCCTCGAGGGCTACCAGCAGCAATCCCGGGCCCTCCGCAACGCGCTGCAGGAAGAGATGCAGGGCGGCGGGTTCATGAGCGACCCCAAGGGAATGCAGGAGAAGCTCAAGGACTTCCAGAAGAAGTACGAGGACGCAGAAAAGCAGTTCTTCGACGACCTCAAACTCCTTCTCAACCCTGAGCAGCTCGAGAAGTGGCCGAAGGTCGAGCGTTTCCGCCGCCGCGAGAAGCTGCTCCGCATGGGCATGGTCAGCGGCGCCGGCGTCGATCTGGTCCGCGTCACCCAGTCGTCGAAGGCCGCTCCCGCCGACTCCGCCGAGTTCGCGGAGATCGTCGAGCGCTACGAGACCGACATGGACAAAGCCCTTGTCACCTTCGAGGCCAGCGCCCGCAAGGAGCAAGAGGACATGATGTCCGGCGAGAACATGATGGATTTCAAGAAAATCCAGACCATGATGCAGAAGCTCACGGACGACTCCCGCAAGATCCGCGACCTCAACAAGGACGCGTTCCGCAAGCTCCTCCCGCTCGCGCCCGAGGATCGCCGCGCCGCCTTCGAGGAAGAGTTCAACCGCCGCAGCTTCCCCATGATCTACCGCCAGCGCGCCGGCAGCAAGCTCATCGAGGCCGCTATGAAGTTCGAAGACCTCGAGCCCGCCCAGCGCGAGTCCATCGCCGCGCTCAAGGACTCCTACACCAAGGACCTCAACACCGCGAACACCCGCCTCGCCGAAGTCACGGAGCGAGCAGAGGAAGAGAACGGGGGCACGTGGGGCATGATGATGGGCCCCATGATGGGTGGCGCAGAACCCGAAGACCTCAAGGAAGCCAAGGCCGCCCGCGACGCCGTCGACCAGACGACCCGCGAGAAGCTCATGTCGATCCTGACGGAACCCCAACGCACCAAGCTCCCCGAGGTCAAGTCGGACAAGGACAACCCCATGGCGGCCATGCAGGAAATGATGAAGGAGATGGAAGCCGAGTCGACCGAGCAATAACCGACCCGCTCGATCGTTGATACGTTCTCCTCACGATGACCATCTCCCCACTACCGACCAGCACCGCGCCGGCCAACGGCCTTACGGACATCACGCGAAAGTCCGATCGCTCCGACGCCGGGTCGGAGGTGCCGCTCCTCGAGCAACGCCCGGACTTCGACCCCGCAGCCTCACGGGTCATCACGGCCGATCAAGCCGTGAGACTCCGTGCGATCCCGTACGCGGTCTCCGCGGGGCGCCTGCTCGTCGCCATGCTCGACGCCGCCGATGACGCGGCCGCCGACGAGATCTCCGTCTGCGGCCGCCGGCCCGTCGAACGTCGCCGCATCACCGAGGAGGTCTTCGGCGAGCTGCTCCGCGCGGCGTACGGCATCACCGCCGCGCAGATGGCCGCCCGCCTCGGCGGCGGCAACGAGCAGGACGACCTGATCGCGAACCTCGAAGCCATCGAAGCCGAGGACCTGCACCGCATGGCGGAGCAGCCCTCGCTGATCAACCTCGTGAACCTGATCATCGTGGAAGGCATCCGGGCACGCGCCTCGGACATCCACGTCGAACCCTTCGACCGCAAGCTCGCGGTGAAGTACCGCATCGACGGCGTGCTCGCCGAGCAGGAGCCCCCGCCCAAGCAGCTCCAGCCCGCCATCACCAGCCGCATCAAGATCATGGCGGGCATGAACATCGCCGAGCGCTACGCCCCCCAGGACGGCCACATCACCCTCCGCTTCGAAGGCCGCAAGATCGACCTCCGCGTCTCCACCATCCCGACGATCTACGGCGAGAGCGTCGTGATGCGAATCCTCGACAAGGAGTCCATCTCCCTCGACCTCGCCACCCTCGGCATGCGCGAGCCAGACCGCGTCTCGATGCAGAAGCTGATCGACCTCCCGCACGGCATGGTGCTTGTCACCGGCCCCACCGGCAGCGGCAAGACAACCACCCTCTACGCCGCCCTCACCAAGCTCTACGACCCCACGCTCAAGATCATCACGATCGAAGACCCCGTCGAGTACGAACTCAGCGGCGTCAACCAGATCCCGGTCAACCCCAAGATCGGCCTGACCTTCGCCCATGCCCTGCGCACCTTTTTGCGTCAGGATCCCGACATCATCATGGTCGGTGAAATCCGCGACAGCGAAACCGCCGAAATCGCCATCCGCGCCGCCCTCACCGGCCACCTCATCTTCTCCACGCTCCACACCAACAACGCCCTCTCCTCCCCGGGCCGCCTCCTCGATATGGGCATCGAGCCCTTCCTCCTCTCGAGCGTGCTCGAAGGCATCCTCGCGCAGCGCCTCGGCCGCCGCGTCTGCCAGTACTGCCGCCAGAAGGCCCCCATCAGCGAACAGCTCCAGCACCGCCTCTCCCCGACCGAAGCCGCGATGTTCCGCGACGGTGCCTGGACGGGCGCCGGCTGCGACAAGTGCGGCGGCTCGGGCATGAAGAGCCGGCTCGGCTTCTACGAACTCGTCCTCACCAGCCCCTCGCTCCGCCAGGCCATCAGCCAGCGCGCCGGACCCATGGAGCTCGCCGCCATCGCTGGCCCCGGCTTCATCACCATGCGCAAAGACGGGATGCTCAAGGCCGCCGCCGGCGAAACCACCGTCGACGAAGTCCTCCGTTCCACCCAGGACGCCGACGAAGAAGTCGTCCGGAGCGCGAGGTAGCACGTGGCCGTTTACTCGTACACAACCGCCGATCGCTCCAGGGCCTCGATCGACGCCCCCGATCGCCAGACCGCGCTCCGCGAGCTCATCCGCCGCGGCGTCACCCCCACTTCCCTCGCCGACGCGACCGACACAGACGCCACGACCCCCTTCGCCGCGACCAAGTCCCACGGCTCCGTGATGTCCCGCTCCGAAGTCGCCATGTTCATTCGTGAACTCGCGACCGCGACGATGGCTGGCCTCCCGCTCACCCAGGCCCTGCGCACGCTGGGCAAACAGGGCCGCACCAAGTCGCAGCGCGAGATGATCGACGCGCTCATCTCCGAGGTGGAAGCCGGCCGCACGCTCTCCGACGCCATGACCAGCTGGGGCCGCCCCTTCTCCGACCTGGTCGTGAACCTCACACGCGCCGGCGAGGCCTCGGGCAAACTCGACGAGGTCCTCGCGCAAGCCGCCGAACTCCTCGACAAAGACCTCAAACTCCGCCGCTCCATCACGAGCGCCGTGATGTACCCCGCGATCCTGCTCGTGCTGATCGTGGGCGCGATCGTGGTAGTCGTCACCTTCATCGTCCCCACGCTCCTCAAGCCGCTCGCGGGCCACAAGTTCAACATGCCTATGCCCACGCAGGTGGTGCTCGCCGCCTCGCACTTCTTCGTGAACTACTGGTACATCGCGCTCCCCGCGACCATCTTCGCCTTCTTCTCGGCGGCGATGTACTACAAGGATCCCGAGGGCCGCACCCGCGTGGACACGGCGATGCTCAAGGTCCCCGTGCTCGGACGCCTCGTCAAGGACGCCGCCGTCGCCCGTTTCACCCGCACGCTCTCGACGCTCGCGATGGCCGGCATCCCGATCATCCAGTCGCTCAAAGTCACCAAGGGCACCCTCGGCAACCGCGCCATGGAAGGCGTCATCGACACCGTCTGCGAACAGGTCGCCGCCGGTCGCACCATCGCCGAGCCCATGGAGAAGAGCGGGTACTTCCCGCCCATGCTCGTGCAGATCGTCAACATCGGCGAGCGCTCGGGCAAGCTCGACGAACTGCTCGGGCAGGCGGCCCGCGCCTTCGAAGAGCGCACCGAGATGAGCGTCAAACTGTTCAACGCCGTCTTCCCGCCGCTGCTCATCGTTTGCATGGCGAGCGTCGTCGGGTTTATCGTCCTGGCGGTGCTCATGGCGCTGCTCGAGTTCCAGAACGCCGTCATGAGCGGCTGATTCCGCACGAGAAGGAGAAAGCAATGAAACGATCCGGTCGACTCGCGGCCCGCTCCGCGTTCAGCATCATGGAAATCCTCGTGGTCATCGTCATCATCGGCGTCCTCGCCGCGGTGATCGCGCCCCGCATCTTCGGCCGCGTCGGCCAGAGCAAGCAGGCGGTCGCGCGAACCAACGTCGAGACCCTCGCCAGCTCGATCCGCACCTTCACGCTCGACCACGGCGCGATCGAACCCGGCGCGGACATCATGATCCTCTGGGAGCGCCCCTCGAACGTCGCCGAGGACAAGTACCAGCCCTACGTCGACAACGCCGACGCCCTCCTCGACCCCTGGGGCAACAAGTACGTGCTCCTCATCCCCGGTCAGTTCAACGTTGATTTCGATGTCGTGAGCTACGGCATCGACGGCCAGCCCGGCGGCGAGGGCGAAGCGAAAGACGTCGTCAACGGCAAGAAGGACTGATGCGCCGCCCCCTCCGCTCACGCCCCCCGCTCGGCTTCACGATGATCGAGACCCTCGTCGTCATCGTGATCATTGCGCTCGCCGCGGCGGTCGTGGTCCCCCGCGCCTTCCGAAGCACCGACCGCGAAGCCGAGCTCGCCGTGGACGCGCTCGCCGAACTCGTCTCCAGCGCCGCCCGCCGCGACGCCTACGCCAGCCAGCCCCTCGCCCTCTCGCTCAACCCCGACAACGCCCGCGTCGAACTGATCTCCCGCGCGGTCGATCCCGCCTCGGGCCGCGCCGCGTGGAAGACCGACCAGCTCACCCCCGCCGCCGACGTGCTCAATCTCACGATCACCACCGTCACCAGCGACGGAGTCGAGCTCGACCCCGTTCGCTTCTGGTACGAGTTCCCGCAGAGCGCCCGCCGCCCCTCTCTTGTCATCAAGGCCACCAGCCCCGTCACCGGACGCGAGTGGACCATCGAACTCCCCTCCACCGGCACCCGCGCCTCCGTCTCCGCCTCTCAGAACGCACGCCCCCGCGACGAGGTCGGCGTCACCGACCTCGACGCCTCCGGGAAGGCGGACGCGCCGTGGTGACCTCACACCTCTCACGCCCCGGCGTCGTGCTCGTCGACGTACTCGTCGCCGCCATGCTGCTCGCGATCTCCGTCGCCGCGATGGTCTCCCTCACCGGACGCGCCCTCGAAATGCAGCGCCGCGGCGAAGAACTCCAGACCGTCGCCATGCTCCTCGACGAGCAGCTCAACCTCGTCCTCGCCCGAGGCCCCGACGCCTACGCCACCAGCTACCCCGTCGAAGGACCCTGCGATCCACCCTTTCAGGACTACCGATTCCTGCTGACTTTCTCGGGCGGCGAAGGGGGCGACCCCTACCTCGTCACCGCCAAGGTCACGTGGGTGTCGAGCGGCGTCGCGCGGTCCGAGTCCATCGAAACACTCATCGCGCCCCGCTTGGGCGAGGAACCCGATCCCGAACGCAAGCCCGCCGATCCCATCCTGAGGTACTGAGCCCTGACGCCCCGACCCCGGCCAACCCGCGCCTTCACGATCATCGAGCTCCTCGTCGGCTTGATGGTCGCCGCGCTGGTGCTCGGCGCGGCCTCGCTCGCGCTCGCCCGCATGATCAAGGCCCGCAACACCGCGGTCGCCAGACAGGTCGCGTTCTCCCGCGCGGAAGCCGCCGCCGGCCGTGTCGCCCTCGACCTCATGGCAGCCGCCCGCTCCCCAGACCTCACCTTCGCGAAGGTCGGCGTCACCGACGGGGGTTCGCCCGCGGCACCGCACGACGAGCTGCTCCTCATGTACACCAGCCGCCGCCCGCTCCGCGGCCTCGACGGCGTGCCCGAGGGCCAGCTCTTCGAATCCCAGTACCGCATCGCGCCCACGCCCGAAGGCGAGGCCGCCCTCTGGCGCCGCGTCGACACCGCGTTCGATATCGCGGTCGACGGCGGCGGCGTCGCCTCCCCCGAGTTCCGCGGCGTCGTCACCTTCGCGGTCGACGCGTACGACGGCTCCGCGTGGTTCAACACCTGGGACAGCGACAGCGAAGGCCTCCCGCACGCCGTCCGCGTCACCATCACCGCCTCCGACGACGAAGGCCGCGCGACCGCGACCGCGCGCCGGCTCGTCTCGCTCGACCGCGTCCCGGTGCCGCCCGAGACCGAAGAGACCACCAACGAGAGCACCACCTCCCCCACAACCGGAGGCACGGGTTGAGACCCACACGCATCAAGACACGGCGCGGCTTCGCGATGCTCATCGTCCTGGGCATCATCTTGATCACCGCGTTCGTGCTCGTCGTCGTGCAAACGTCATCGCTCGGCCAGGCTTCTTCGGGCCGCGAGTCGCTCGCCCGCACCCGCGCCGCGTGGGCGGCCCGCGCCGGCATAGAGGCGACCATTGCCCGGCTCGAGTTCGACACCCAGAATCCCAACACCGGCGACGCGTACGCGGTCTTCACCGACCTCGCCGAAGTCGCGCAGGACTCCCTGCAAGGCTCGTCCTTCCGCGTCGTCAGCACCTCCGGCAAACAACAGTTCGACGGCCCCGGCGACCCGCACGCCAAACTCAACATCAACGTCGCCTCGCGCGATCAACTCCTCGAGATCGAGCCCTTCATGACCGAAGACGTCGCCGACGCGATCCTCGACTGGATCGACTCCGACGACGACGTCCGCGAGGTCGGCGCCGAACTCGGGTACTACCAGTCCATGCCCTTCGCGTATCTCCCCCGAAACGGCCCGATGCGTTCCATCCAGGAGCTCGAACTCGTCGCCGGCGTCGACATCCGCGACGTCCGCGGCGAGGACTGGAACCTCAACGGTATCCTCGACGACAACGAGAATGACGGCGAGACCTCCTGGCCCCCCGACAACGCCGACGGAGTGCTCGACGCCGCATGGTCCGGCGTGCTCACCGCGGTGAGCGCCGGGGGCTCCGCGTTCGCGGCATCGGGAGAAGAGCGCCTGGACCTCACCAGCGCCGACGACTCCACCATCATGACCCGCACCCGCGTGAACTCGCGTCAAGCCGAGGCCATCCTCGCGTACGTTCAGCAGGGCCAGAACCCGCAGATGCGCGACTTCCTCCGCCGCTCGCTCGCGCAGCTGGCCCAGCAAGTTGCTCAGCCGGGGGCCGCCCAGCAACCCCAGCCCGATGCCCTCACCACCGAGCAACTCGGCGCTCTCCTCAACGAGTGCTCGATCGGCGTCCCCGACCCCACTCTTCCGGGCAAGATCAACATCAACACCTGCGACTCGAAACTCTTTGAGTACCTCCCGGAACTCGACTCCACGATCGCCGAAACGCTCGTGAGCGAACGTGCGGGCCGCTCCACCGGCTTCCTGTCGATGGCCGAAGTGCTCGATATCTCCGGCGTCTCCCGAGCCGCCGCCGCCACCATGTACGATTTGTTCGACGTACGCTCCGATGCGTTCGAGGTCACCTGCCGCGGGACCGACGCGAACACCGGCATCGAGGTCGAGATCTGCGCAACCATCGACCGCTCCACCCTACCCGTGGTGATCAAGGAGATCTACGCCCGATGACTACAACCCCTAAAGAATCCGGTCCGGCCCGCGGCCGCCCCGGTGCCGAGACCGTGGTCTGTCTGCAGCGCGTGAGCGACGGGTACCGCATGCTCGTCGCCCGGACCGGACGCGATTTCTCGATCCTCGAAGCACGCCCCGTGCCCGAAGGCGACAAAGCCGCGGTGCTCGGGGCGGTCACCCGCTACGCCGCGACCAAGCTAATCCGCATCCTCCCCGGCTCGCACGCCATCTGCCGGGTCATGCCCGCGCCCGGCGCCGCTCCCGAACTCATGGCCGAGTCCATCAACCTCCTCGCGGAGGCCGAGCTCCCCGAAACCCTCCCGCGCCACCGGCGCGCCGCCGGGCTGATGCCGGGCGCGCCTGGGCAGTGCCTGCTCACCGGCTGGGTCGCGCCAGAGACCCCCGCCGCATTCGGCGCGGCCGCCGAGCACTTCGTCGCGACCCCCGCCGCCCTCGCGGCACTCATCGCCGCCGGCGGCGGCGCTGTGCTCTACGCCGACCGCACCGACGGCAGCGTCTGCTCTGCGCAGATCGCCGACAAGCGGGCAGTCGTCGGCGCCGCCATGGAGCCCAACTCCTCCGAAGGTGCCTTCGCCGCCAGAGTCGCCGCGCGAGCCGAACGCCTGGGCCTCGAGGCCCCGAGCGACGCCGGCCGCCCGCACGTTCTCTTGCTCGACGACGCGTCGCGCCAGCGTCTCGGCACCGGCATCGACGGGGCCCGCTCGGACCCGCAGTGGCTCGCCGACTACGGCCCTTCGCTCGGCGCGGCGATGATCGCCGGTGCCGCGGAACCGCTCGTCCGCTCGCTCGCGGGATTGACCGCGGAAGCCCCCAAGGTGCGCGAGGCGATGCCGGTCAAGGCCGTGAAGTTCTTCGCGGAGCCGCGCCACGCGTGGGGCATCGTCGCCGCCGCGGCAGTCATCTGCCTCGCCGGCCCCTACCTCATCCACACCACTCGGCTCAGCGTGCTCACCGCCCGGACCGCGCTACTGGACAGCAGCAAGGAAGGCCGCGAGCTCCTCCGCAAACGCGCTGCGCTCTTCACGCAGTTGGACAACCCCAAGTCGGGACGGCTCCCGATGACCAAGCTTCTGCACGACATCTCGCGGGTCGCGCCGGTCGGGGTCGCGGTGCCCAACATCCGCGTCTCGCCCGAGCAAGGCCTGTCGCTCCAGGGCACCGCGGAGAAAGACGAACTCGTGAACGTCTTCCAGGCGGCCCTCACCAGCACGAAACTCTTTTCAAACGTCAAGCTGAACCGCAAGGAACGCGCGGCCTCCGGCGTTGAGTTCGACATCAGCGCCGACATCGTTCAACCCCACCTGGCCGTCTCCGGAGAGGACTACGCCAAGGAGTCTCTCGCGGTCCGACTCTACGGCGCGAACGCCGTGAACACGGCCACCGCGGCACCCAAGGACACTCCCGCCGCGACCCGCAAGGCAGACCGCCCGCGGCGCGAGCCCGAAGGCGACGAGCCCGCTTCGGCCGGCGCAAGACGCCCCGCGGCCTCCGAGCCGACCACCCCGCCTCCCCCTCTCACCGAGGCCGAGATCGCCAAGATGGACCGAGGCAAGGTCATGGCCGAGTTCGCATCAAGGCGCAGCTACGTGCAGAAGAACCAATCGCTCGACGCCGCGACCAAGCAGCGGCTGGAAGAGGAAGTCTCAACGCTCCGGCAGAAACTCAGCGGAGGTGGCTCTTGAGTTCCCTCGCGGCACGATGGTCGACTTTCCCCCGCGCGATCCGATGGGCGGTCCTCGCGGGCGCGGGGATCGCGTTCTACTTCGGCGTTGCCGAGCCCGTGCTCGACGCGACCGCGCTGATCAAGTCCCGCGCCGACGCAAAGGCCGCGGTCCTCGCCCAGTATCAGCAGAACCGGCTCCAGCTCGAGTCCGCCGACAAGATGGTCGCCGTCGGTGTCAGCCGCCTGGGCAACATCGAGATGCCGGTGGCGAGCGAGACCCGCGCGGTCGAGTTCAACCGCGTCATCGACGAGATCCTCTCCCGTCACGACCTCGCCGACCGTTCGAGCACCTCGCGCTCGGTGCCCCTCGGCAACAACGCCGCGCTCAACCTCGTAGTGGACAGCGCCGACCGAGTCGAACGGCTGGTCACGGACCTTCAGATCGTCGCCGAGCCCGAGGCGATCGCGCAGATCATCGCCGATTTCGAACGGCACCCGCTCGTGACCACCATCTCGCGCGTCCAGATGCGCAAGGCCGAGGGCCGCGACAGCGGACGCAGCATCCGCGCCACTCTCTCCGTCGAGACCTGGGTGCTCGTCAAGAAAGCGAGGACGCGTTGAGCGAGTCCTTCTCATTCCGCTGGGCATCCGCGACCCTCAAGACTCCCGGAATGCTCGCCGCCTTGGCGGCCGGCGCCGCCGTGGTCGTGCTGGGCTGGGGTGTCTACGCGATCACGACCGCCTTCCTCAGCCCCAAGCCGGGCCAACTCCAGTCCACCACCGTCGACAAAGAGCAGGCGGCGAAGCAGTCGGCCCTGTTCGAGGGCTACCTCGCGCAGATCAACGGCCGCTCGCTCCTCATCACCCCGGGTGCCCCCGTCGCCGAAGCTCCGCCCGTCGTCGCGGACACGACGCCTAAGGATCCGCCCAAGCCCTCGTCCTACGGCGGCCCCGCGCTCACCGCCATGATGCTCGACAGCGCGTGGTTCGCCGACGGTGCCCGCCTCAAAGCCGGCGGCGACGGCAAGGGCGACCTCAAGGTGCTCTCGCTCAATCCGCCGTGGGAGGTCCGCGTCGAGTGGCGCGGCGTTGAGTTCAACGTCCCGCTGTTCGACCGCGACAAGGTCGTTTTCAAGGACATCCCCCCAGCGCCGACCACCTCGCCCGCAACCAAGCCGGAACAACCCGCGCCGTCCGATCAGTCCAAGTAGCCCCCGGCCGCCTCCGTCTCTCCGAGGAACTCCACCGATGAACAACAACCGCTTCACTCACAAGGCTCTTCGTCTGGCTCTCGTCCTGGCGGCGGGCCTGGCCCTGAGCGCCCCCGCGCTCGGCCAGGAGCAGCAACCCGAGCCCGCGAAGCCGCGCGTGCTCGACGGCCCCCCCGCGGCTCTCGCCTTCAAGACCGAGACCGTCGACCGCATCGTCCCCTTCATCACCGAGGTCACCGGCAAGGTCGTCATCCCGCAGCAGGACGTGCTGACGCGGAAGATCACCGTGCTCAGCCAGCAGCCCATCGCGAGAGAGAAGGCGCTGGACATGCTCATCCTCGCGCTCTACCAGAACGGGGTCGCGGTCGTCGAAGGCCCCACCGTCATCACGCTCCGCGACATCACGGAGATCGTGAGACAGGACGTCCCGGTCGTCGGCCCCGGCGAGAGCGTGCTCAACCGATCCGACATGGGCACCATCGTCGAGAAGGTCTACGCGCTCAAGCACCTCACCGCGAAGAACGTCGGTGACATGCTCAAGGACGTCGTCCCGGATTTCGCGAAGCGCTCGATCGACGAGGAATCGAACCAGATCGCGGTCATCGGTAACGTCGGCCTGCTCCAGCGCCTCGAGCGGCTGCTCCTCGCGCTCGACCGCCCCGCCGCGGGCGCACTCAAGACCCAGACCTTCGCCCTCAAGTACTCCGACGCCGAGACCATCAAGGCGAACATCGACGAACTCTTCGGAGCCTCTTCGACGAGCTCCACCTCCAGCCGAAACCGCAATAACAACAACAACCAGGGCGGCGGCCGCGGCGGCCCGTTCAACTTCGGCGGCAACGGGGGCAACGCGACCGAGAGCGCTTCTTCCGCGAACAGCGAGGTCCGCGTCACCGCGAACAGCCAGCAGAACTCGGTCACCGTCGCGGCCGACCCCTCGGTGCTCGACCAGATCTCCGAGCAGATCAACGAGCACTGGGACCTTCCGGTCCGCATCGAGACCGTCATCCCCAAGACCTACGAGCTCGTCAACACCGATCCCGTCAAGATGAAGACGCTCCTCGAAGGCCTCTTCGGTTCCGGCAGCGGGTCGACCACCACCACCGGCGGCGGCGGCGGTGGCCAGAACCGCACCGGCGGTTCGACGTCCTCCAGCTCCAGCCAGGGCGCGGGCAGGCTCGCGGGCCAGTTCTCCTTCGAGTCGATCCCCGACACCAGCCGCCTCGTGGTCGTCGCGAAGTCCCCCGACAACATCGCGGTCATCGACAAGATCATCGAGGATCTCGACAAGCCCCAGACCGCAGGCCTCCCGCTCATCATCGAGCTCAAGCACGCCTCGGCCGAGGACCTCGCCGAACAGCTCAACACGCTGCTCGCTCAGGACGGCACGTACTCGCAGATCCGGCGCGCCTCCTCGGGCCTGAGCGCCGACGCCTCCAGCACCAGCCCCTTCGCATCCTCCAGCACCACCACGGGCACAGACGGCTCGACCACCACGAGCGAATCCACGACCAGTGACATGATCCGGTTCTGGTGGGAACGCTCTCGCCCGCCGACGGACCGCCGCAACTCCTCCAACCTCGTGGGCCAGCTCCGCATCGTTCCGGTGTGGCGTCAGAACGCCCTGATGGTCGTCGCCCCGCCCGAGTACAGGAAGTCTGTCGCGGACCTCGTCGATCAACTCGACAAGCCCGGACGACAGGTCTTGCTCTCCGCGATCGTCGCAGAAGTTTCCGTGGACGACGCGAAGGCCTTCGGTCTCCGCTGGTCGAGCCAGACCATCACCCCCACCAACGGTGACAACTCCATCTCCATCGGCAACACCGCCGAAGGAACCCGCAACAACTGGGCGACCAGCCTCTTCGACACCTCGGTCATCAACTCGAGCGTCGACCTCAACGTGCTGCTGCAAGCACTCGCGCAGAAGACCGACGTCTCCATCCTGTCCGAGCCCCGCATCTTCACGAGCGACAATCAGGAAGCCGAGTTCTTCGACGGTCAGGACATCCCTTTCGTCACCGACTCGCAGACCAACACCCAGGGCAACCTCGTCCAGTCGTTCGACTACAAGGCCGTCGGCATCCAGCTCCGCATCCGCCCGCGCATCACCGTCAAGCGCGACGTCGATCTCAAGGTCAACCTCGAACTCTCCTCCATCGTCCCCGGCGAAACCCTCTTCGGCGGCTTCGTCGTCGACCGGCGCGAGACCACGACCCAGCTCATCGTCAAGAACCAGCAGACCGTCGTGATCTCCGGCATCATGCGCAGCGAAGACTCCGATGTCGTCTACAAGGTCCCCATCCTCGGCGACATCCCGCTCCTGGGCTGGATCTTCAAGAGCAAAGAGCGCACGAAGAAGAACACCGAACTCCTCGTCTTCATCACCCCCATCGTCGTCGACAACACCGACCAGTCCGACGAGGTCAACGCGCCCTTCCAGGACCGCCTGAAAGCACTCCGCGGCCAGCTCGATCCCGACAACAAGCACAACACCGACGACTCCTCCCGCCCCGGCACTCCAGGCGCCGAGCCCGAAGCCGCCCCCGAAACGCCGCCGAAGAACTGATGATGCACACGCCTAAGGCGGCAGCCCTCGTCCTCTCCTGCGCACTCGTGCTCCTTGGCTGCGTCGCCGAGAAGAACCCCGCTCCGCGCGGTACACGCGTCGACCCCGGTACCCGCACCGCCGCGCCCGGCGCTCCCGCCGCGACGCTCCCCGCCGGCCCGGTCGCGACACCAGCCAAGGCGAACACGACGGTCTCCCGGGTGCGCGTCACCGTCGCGCCGCTGGGCACCATCGAGTACGACGGCATGCAGTTGCCGCTCATCTCCCCCGACGGTTCCCGCGTCGCTTCCGCAACCGGCGAAACACCGTCGTGGGAGCTCGTCCTCGCCGACGCCCCGCCCCCATCGCTGCCGTCCAGCCGACTCGCCGCGTACGCGCTCGATCGCTCCGGCATCCGCGTGATCGAGTGGCCGCAGCAGCCGCCAGAGCACTGCATCCTCGGGCTCAGTTCGAACGACGAGGGCTTCCTCGTCGAGCAGGTCCGCGGCGAGTCTCGTCGCGCAATTGGGCTCGTCAACTGGGCCACCGGCGCGACAAGCTGGCTCGCCGAGGGCGACGCTGTCAACACCCGCGGCGTCTTCACCTCCCGCGGCGAACTCGCGTTCGTCCGCCGCACCGCGGGTAGCGCCAAGTGGTCGCTGGTCCTTCGCACGCGGCAGGGCACCGAGCTCCGCCGCGAAGCCCAGGACGGAGACTACCTCGCGGTGCTCCCCCACCCCTCGCCCGATGTGATCTACGCGTTGCGCTCCGGCAAATCGGGGATCGAGGTCGAAGCCATCCGGCTCCGGCGCTCAGGCGATACACCCTCGGCCTTCGGATCCGTGCTCGCGAGCCAGAACCTCACGGGCGCGGCCACCCCCGCCGCGGCTCATCAACTGCTGCTCACCGTCACCCCGCAACCCGCGCCGCTCGCCGGCGAATCCGGCGATTTGCTCCCGCTCGCGGTGCTCTCGACGCGACTCCAGGCCGCGTGCGCTTTCGACGTCAACACCAACCGCCTCGTGCCTTTGCTCCCGCAGTCGTTCGCCGCCGCGCCGGTGCTCGGCGGGAACATCCGGGGGTACTTCGCCGCGACCGATCGTCACCTGTTCTTCGTGCCATGGGTCGATGCCCAGCAGGCCACCGCCCGCAACGACGCGCGCGTGCTCTCCTCTCCCTACATGCTCCGCGAGGTGCGCAGCGAAACCGAAGGACCCACGGCGGGACTGCCGCGGTTCATCCTGCTCGGCCCGGTGAAGAACCAGCCCGACCGCATCGAGGTCACGATGATGGTCCCCATCGGGGACTGATCACATCGCGGCGGCGATCGCCGCCGCGAGCTGCGCTCCCGCCGCGGCGTCGAGCGTCCCGGCCTTCCAACCGATGCCCAGCCCCGTGCCGTCCGGGTACTTCGGGATGATGTGGAAGTGCACGTGCATCACGGCCTGATGGGCCGCCGCGCCGTTGTTCTGCAGCACGTTGAACGCCTCGCAACCGGTGGTCTTTTGCACGGCGCGGCAGATCCGCGGCAGCGCACGACCCAGCGCGGCGGCGGAGTCGTCGGAGAGTTCGGAGAGCATCGCCTTGGCCTCCTTCGGAATGACCAGCGCGTGCCCGCGGCTCACGGGGAAGATGTCCATGAACGCGAGGACGTGCTCGTCCTCGTAGAGCTTGTGGCACGGGATCTCGCCGCGGATGATCTTCGAGAAGATGGTTTCCATGTCTGATTGAAGGGGCGTGCGGGCGCGTCCTCAACCCTACCATCGGGAGGAATCTCGAATGAGCACCGAAGGTCCAGAACACATCCCCGCTCCCGCAGGCCCGCGCCGCATCCGGGCGCTCTCTTCATTGGTGGCCTCGCAGATCGCCGCGGGCGAGGTCGTCGAGCGTCCGTCATCGGTCGTGAAGGAGCTCGTCGAGAACGCGATCGACGCGGGCTCCGCGCGCATCACGCTGGAACTCGAGCAGGGCGGCATCGAGCTGGTGCGCGTGACAGACGACGGCGGCGGGATCGATCCCGCGGACCTGCCGATGGCGATCGCGCCGCACGCCACCAGCAAGATCACATCGGCCGACGACCTGAACCAGATCGCGACGCTCGGGTTCAGAGGCGAGGCGCTCGCGTCGATCTCGTCGGTCTCACGGCTCTCCATCCGCTCGCGCACCTCGCGCGAACCCGCCGCGTCTCTGCTCGAGTGCGAGGCCGATGTCGCGCAACCGGTTCGACCCGCCGCGGGGCCGCGCGGCACCTGCGTGAGCGTGAAGAACCTGTTCTTCAACACGCCCGCGCGCCGGAAGTTCCTGAAGACCGTGCCCACCGAGCAGGAGCGCTGCACGGAGGTGATGCGGGCCGTTGCGCTCGCGCACCCGGCTGTCGGCTTCAAGGTCGTGTGCGACGGACGGACCTCTCTTGACGTGCCGCCCGAGCAGTCGCCGCGCGAACGCGTGCTGGGGATCCTCGGCACGGAGCTCGCGTCGCAGTTGCTCGAGATCCACGCGGACGAGTACGACGACACGCGGGGCGTGACGCTGTGGGGACTCGCGGGCTTGCCGGCGATCGCGCGCGGGACTAACAAGAGCCAGTTCATCTTCATCAACGGACGTCCAGTGCGCGACCGCACGATCCAGCACGCGATCGCGGAGGCGTACCGCGGGCTCATCGAGCCGGGCCGGTTCCCGACCATCGTGCTCATGATCGAGATGAGTCCCGCGGGCGTTGACGTGAACGTGCATCCGGCCAAGGCCGAGGTGCGCTTCCGCGACAGCGGGCTCGTGCACTCGGTGGTGTACCACGCGGTGAAGCGTGCGCTCCAGAGGGCGGACCTCACGCCGACGCTCTCGGTCGCGCGGCCTTCGTCGATGTCGCCGCACATGGCCGCGCTCCCCGGGAGCGGGCTCGCGCAGTACGCGAAGCCTGATGATCGATCGATCTCGACGTTCGTCGAGCACTTCACCGCGCAGGCGCCCGCGCACGCGGGCCCGAAGTTCGATTTCGGCGCGGTGCAGCAGGCCATCGAGAGTGCACCGGATGCGCCGACTCCGGTCGCTGCACCCGAGCCGGTGATCCCACTCCCCAGTCCCGCGACACGGATTCTCCAAGTCCACAAGTCGTACCTTGTGACGCAGGACGAGCAAGGGGTGGTGATCATCGACCAGCACGCGCTGCACGAGCGGGTGATGTTCGAGTACCTGCTCGAGCGCGTGACGCGCGGGCAGCTCGAGAGCCAGCGGCTGCTCGCGCCGGTGGTGGTGCCCGCGAGCTCGCGACAGATCGAACGCCTGCCCGAACTCGCGGGACTGCTCGAGCGGATCGGCGTCGACGCCGCGCCGCTGGGCCCGCACTCGCTCGGCGTCTCGGCGTTCCCGTCGTTCCTCTTCGAGCGCGGAGTGGACCCGGTCGACTTCATGACTGGCCTGCTCGAGCGTGCCGAGAGCGAGGCGTTCATCGGTGAGCTCAAGCAGGGCGGGGAAGCCGCGATGCGCGACGTGCTCGACATGATGTCGTGCAAAGCCGCGGTCAAGGCGGGAGATCGGCTGACCGACCTCGAGCTCGGCGAGCTCGTTGCGCTGCGCGAGCAGGTCGAGCGCTCCAGCAACTGCCCGCACGGACGGCCGACCAGTGTGCGGCTCACCATCCGTGAGCTCGAGAAGCTGTTCCAGCGGTAGTCCGCGCAGCGCGCCCAAGTCACTTCGAGTTCGTGTCGACGCGGACCCTCACCGGCGCCATGTTCACGCGGCCGTTCTCGATCGTGAACTTCGCGCTGGTCTCGATGGGCTCGACGGACAACCCCGCGGCACGGAGTTCGTCGACGGGCAGCACGTTGTTGCGCTGGGTGGTCTGGGTGCGCACGAAGATCACGAACGGCCCGCGTGAGCGCACCTGCTCGCGGAACTCGTCGAGCGTCCACGACTTCCCGCCCGAGGTGACGTCGCGGATGCGGGTGTCGCCGACGGATTCAACGCGTGCGCCGACGTAGTAGTCGAGCATCGCGTTGCGCCACTCGTACGCGGCGAAGCGAGTCGGCTCTTCGTTACGGTCGAGCAGTTCCTTCACGATCGCGCGGGCGCTGCGATCGGGGAAGTACCGTTCGCGCGCATCGCCGTACCACCACCCTTGGCCGACCGCGAGCGCGACGATGACGACCCATGCCACGGCGCGCCAGCGCGGGGCGCCGGGCGCGATTCGGGCGGAGGCGAGCATCGTGGCGAAGCCGCAACCACCGAGCAGCGCGACGCCGGGCCACAGCGGCGTGAGGTACCGCGCGACGCCCTTGCCCAGCGCGGAGAACGCGACGAAGCCGAGCAGCGTCCACGCGATCGCGACGAACCACGCGGGCGCGAGCGCGGGTCGGCGACGTACGAGGAACACGAGCGTCACGATCGCGGCGATCGAACCGAGACCGACGCCGTACGACATCGCTTCGATGTTGTACACCGGCGAAGCGGGGACGAGCAGGTTGAGGTTGTCCTCTGCCTCCTTGTTGGCCCACGCGGACGCGGCTTCGGGGCCGATCGCCGCGCCGACCGCACGGCCCCAGAGCAGCACCGCCGCGACGCCGGCCCCGAGCACACTGACGATGTGCGTGCGGGTCGCGGCGAGCCAGAGCGCCTTGAGCCGCGCGAGATCCGTGAGCGAGGCGGCGATCGCGCCGATCCCCGCGCCGCACGCTGCGAGAAGGGGCCACCCGAAGGGGTTGTTGAGTTGGTCGACGACGACCGGGTCCTTGCCGCGCCTCAGGATGACCGCGGTGAGCGCAACGGTCACGACCGCGCCGACGATCGCCGCGGGCCAGCGCTTCGCGTCCCTTGTGCTGATGATCTGGTACGAGAACGCGGCCCACAGGACAATGCCGCCGTATCCGGCGACCGCGATCGCGAGCAGGCCGGGCGGTCCCTTGATGAGTGCCGTGGCCACGCTCGCAAACGTCGCGAGCGCGAGCCAGCCCCACGCCGGAGGTTCTTTGCCGATGGGGAACCCTGCGCCGGCCGCGGCGAGTGACGATGCGCGGTGCGTGAGCCAGGCCATGACGACCGAGCCCGCGGCGATCGTGACGCTGGGCGCGAGCAGGATGTCCAGCTCGCCGATGCGGCTGGAGCGCACGTACAGCAGGCCGGTCGCGAGGAAGGCTGACGCGAAGAGAGCCGCGTCGCGCGCCCAGGATTCATCGTCGCCGGCCGACGCGAACGCGCGAGGTCGCGCGGCGATCAGGAATCGCCGGCCGAAGAGGTACAGCGACACGACGCCGAGCCAACCCGCGAGCGCGACTGTCGCGCGGATCTCCCACTCACCGACGGCGACGCCGCGGACCTTCGCGAGCGCGAGCTGGGCCCAGTAGAAGAGCGGCGGTTTGGCGATGTAGGGCTGGTGGTTGATCGTCGGGTAGAGCCAGTTGCCGGCTTCGTGCATCTCGCGCGTGGCCTGGGCGCGCTGGGCCTCTTGCCAGTTGGTGAGACCGTGCGAGGTGAGGCCGAAGGCGTACGCGATCGCGCAGATCAGCGTGAGCACGGCGAGGTCGAGCAGTCTGCCGCGGGAGGCGTGCTGCTTCACGCCTTTCCTCCGAAGGCCGCGGCGACGACCTTGGGGAGGGTCTCACCCGCGCGGCCCGGGATCGCGGCGTCGACGGCGCGGCTGTTGGCGGTTGCTTCGAGGTTCACCTCGGCGGTGAACGCGCCGTTCGATGAAGCGATCGACACGAAACCCGCGGCGGGGTAGACCACGGCGCTGGTGCCAACGGAGATGAAGACGTCGCACTCGCCGCTGCGTTCGAGGGCTTCCCGGAGCACGTCTTCGGGGAGCATCTCGCCGAACCAGACGACGTCCGGGCGGAGCATGCCGTCGTCGTGGAAGGGTGACTTCGGCGGGAACTCGGCCATCGGCTCTTCGGGCGGGGTGATCTTTCGTCCGGTCACCGTGCAGCGCCAGTCGATGATGGAGCCGTGGAGTTCGAAGACGCGCTTAGTGCCGGCGCGGTGGTGGAGGCGATCGACGTTCTGCGTGAAGAGCGAGAAGAGGCCGCCGCGAGCGGTGATGCGGCGCTCCATCTCCGCGAGCGCGAGGTGGCCGGGGTTGGGTTCCGCGGCGAGGCAGCCGAGGCGACGCCAGTCGTACCACTTGCTGACGCGGGCGGGGTCGGCGGCGAAGGCTTCTGGAGTTGCGAGGGTGGCTGGGTCAAACTCGGCCCACAGGGATCGCATGTCGGGAGGCAGGTCTTCCTTCGTGGCGCCTCGGAAGGTGCGCAGGCCGGACTCTGCGGAAACTCCAGCGCCGGTGACCACGACGACGCGGGTGGCGTCGCGGAGTCGAGAGGCGAGGAAGGCGAGGGGGTTGGACATGGGAAAGCAGCAAAGCAGCAAAACAGCAAAGCAGCAAATTCGGAACAAGAAAAGACAACACACCAGCGCGCCAATAGTCTAATGCCTAATGCCTAATGCCTAATGCCTAATGCCTAATGCCTAATGCCTAATG
>JBMOHX010000021.1:0-21188 GCA_049317625.1 Phycisphaerales bacterium | reverse complement strand
CCGCTCGCCCAGGTCGCGCCCGACTGTGTGATGTAGGCACGGCCCTGGTACTCGGCGGGGAAGCCGCTGCCGGCGAAGGTCTCGGGTTGGACGAAGGTGATGTTCACGGGCGCCGCCGCGGGATCCCAGTTGTAGATCGCGAAGTTCCGCATCGAGTTGTCGCTGCCGTCCCACAGGTAGTTTCGACCGGAGACCAGGCGCGACATGCGGTCAACGCTGGGGCCGTTCTCGACCATGTAGTGGGAGGAGTCGCTGGCACGCCACGCGCCGCCGAAGGGGTTGCGGACGCCGGAGGCGTAGATGTAGTCGCGGGCGCTGATGCCGTCGGCGAGGTTGTAGTACGGGTTGCCCGGAGCGGGCAGGCCGTTGCGCTGCAGCCGGAGGATCTTGCCACGGAACTGGGTGAGATTCTGTGCCGCACCCGCGTCAAAGCCGTCGCCCATGTGGACGTAGAGGAAGTTGTCGGGGCCGAAGGAGATGTTCGAGATCTGGTGGCTCTGGCCCTGGACCTCTGGTGCCATGTTCAAGATGATCGTCCGGGCGTTGGACGACCGGCCCCCGTTGGTGCTGGTCAGCCGCACGACGCGCGGGTTGCCGATGGTCACGTTGTTGAGGTTCGGCGCGTAGAGCACCGTCGCGAAGAGGTCGCCGTTGGTGGGGTCAACGACGATGCTGCCGAGGCCCTGCTCGCCCGAGCCAGGGAACGCGCCGGAGGGGTCGTAGTTCAGCAGGTCGATCGCGTAGTCGGAGATGGAGCCGTCTCGCTTGACGACCTTGATCGTCCCGTACAGCTCGCCGACGTAGTAGATGGGGGCATCCGCGGCGGTGCTGGGGTTCGGAACAAACGCGATGGAGACCGGCATCTGGAAGCCGGTGGCGACGCGCTCGACCTTGAAGTCGGTCGCGGTGGTCCAGGGTACCGCGGCCCCGCGGAGAAGCTGCGCGAAGTTCGGCCCGGTGTCGGCGGGGAATGTCTGGTACGTGCTGCCGTTGTCGGAGATCCAGAACGACCGGCTCGCGCCCGGGGCGAGACTCGTCGCGGGGAAGACGATCTCACGCGCTCGGTTGTCCTCGTCGTTGAAACGGAGCTCGAACTCGGGGAGCGCGAGCGCCGCCGAGCCGGCCGTGATCGTCGCTTTCGCCGAGCCGTGGGCTCCGAGCGGTGGCGGATTCGTGACGGTGTTTCCGGTCGCCGATCCCGAGACCTGAAGGAGAAGTTGGTTACTGGTATCCACGAGGCGGAACACCGCTGGCTGTGTGCCGCCCGGCAGGGGCTCGGTCAGCGTCGGCGATGGGAGGCCGAGCACGTCCTGGATCTGGAGCGCGAACACCTGCGAGAGTGTGCCGGTGGTGAAGTCGCGCTCGCCCCACGCGCTCCACTCCGTTGCCGCCTGCCCGCTGTTGTCGCGGAAGCGCACCCGGAGGCGGTAGTTGGTTTCGGGGGCGAGGTTGAACTGCCCGGCGAGCGGGCCGCTGAAGGTTCCATCGCCCAGGTGGGTGTGCACTCGCTCGACGCCCGAGATGCAGTTCGTTGCCCAGACCACCTGACCGTTGGAGACCTGAACGATCTGCCAGTCCGTGCACAGGTGGGTGTCACCCGGATTGGCGTCCACGAAGACATCCGTTTCCATGTGGCAGTCGGCCGGGTTCACGACGCGTCCGACGCGGGGCTCGGTGACGACGGGCGTATTCGGAGCGACGTTCTGGGCCCCCGCGGGAACCGCGAGACCGGCCGAGACCAGGAGGCCGAACGCGGCCGAACGACGAATCGTGCGCATGGGTGCTTCTCGCGAGCGTGAGGTGTAAAGGTCGGGACGGAGCTCGACCAGACTAACAGTACATCGGCGCTGGGGCAACGGTTTCCTGTCGACGGCCGAGAACAACGGGCGAAACTTCGCGCTCTTGCCTAGTGTGAGCCATGGTACGGAGGCGATTTCTAGCCCTGTGCGTGTCGACCGCCTTTGCGCCCCTGGCGTTCGCGCAGCCCCGTCGGGTTGCGCGGCCGGTGTGGGGGCTCGTCGGCGCCGACCTTTCCGCCGCGATGCGGTACGAGAGCGTTGGTGCGGTTTACCGAGACGCTGTCGGTGTTGCTTCCCCGTTCCACATCTCTGCTCGGGCGGGGCTGAACCTCGCGCGGCTCCGGGTGTGGCACTCGCCTGCGGGCGGGTGGTGCGGGACGGAATCGACGCTCGCCGCGGCCAGGCGCGCGAGGTCCGCGGGGCTCTCGGTACTGCTGGACTTGCACTACTCCGACACGTGGGCCGACCCCGCGCACCAGACTCCGCCGGCGGCCTGGGCGGGGTTGCCGCTGAGCACGCTCGTGGACCGCGTGTATGACTACACGTACTCGACGCTCCGCACGCTCGTTCGCGCCGGTTGCGCGCCGGCGTGGGTGCAGATCGGGAACGAGATCACCGACGGCATGCTCTGGCCTCTGGGGAGGATTTCGACTGCCGGATGGGATGGGTTCGGCGCGCTCGTGCGCGCGGGGGTCACGGCGTGCGAGGACGCGGCGCCCGCGCCGAGTCTGTGCCGGCCGATGATCCACATCGACAGGGGCGGGGACAACGGCGGGTGCCGGTGGTTCTTTGATCGCTTGCTGGCGCGCGTGCCGGGTGTGCGCGCGATCGGGCTGTCGTACTACCCGTGGTGGCACGGGTCGCTCGCGTCGCTCTCGCAGAACCTCGCGGACCTTGCACCGCGGTACGGGCTGCCGCTCATGGTGGCGGAGACCGCCTATCCCTGGACGCTGGGCTGGGCGGATTCGACGAACAACCTGGTCGGGTTGGCGTCACAGTTGCTGAACGGGTATCCGGCCAGCCCCGCGGGTCAGGCGAAGTTTCTCGGCGATGTCGCTGCGATCGTGAGGGGAACGACGGGAGGGCTGGGGGTGTGCGCGTGGGGCGCGGAACTGATCCCCAGCGCGTCTATCGGGAGCGCGTGCGAGAACATCGCGCTGTTCAACTTCACCGGCGTCGCGCAGCCGGGGCTCGCCGCGCTCGCGGAGGCGGGGCTGGTCAGGTGATGAGTTGAGCCATGCTCGTTGCGGAACGGATCGGTGCATCCGCCGATCGGTTGTTCACGGCGTCACCGGGGAGATCCGAACATGTCTCGAACGGATCGTCCGTGGCTCGCTCCGCTGCCTTCATGATCCGAGAACGCGATGCCAAGGGGGGAATCTCACCTTCTTCATCGCGGCGGAGCCTCGTCTGGGCTGTAGACTTATGATGGGATCGCGTGCACAAGGGGAGAACTGTTGTCGAACGAACCTCGGAGCGAGGTCACGCGCCTGCTTGAAGCCGTCGAGGCGGGCGACGAGGCGGCCTCCGGAAACCTGTTTCCGCTCGTGTACGACGAACTGCGTCGGCTGGCGTCGTCGCTGATCGCGCGTGAAAGAGGACCGGTCACGCTTCAACCGACCGCGCTCGTGCACGAGGCCTACATGAGACTCGTGGGCGTGCCCGATCTGGAGTGGAAGAACCGGGCCCACTTCTTCAACACAGCGGCCCGGGCGATGCGTCGGATTCTCATCGACCGTGCGCGACACATCAAGGCCGCGCGGGTGCCGCAGACCCCGCTCGAGGGCGAGGGGCCGGCCGCGGCGGGGCCGGACGAGGGAGCGCTTTCCGGCGACGACCTGCTGCGTCTGGACAGCGCGATGGAACGGCTCAAGACCAGGGACGAGCGGCAGCACGACGTGGTGATGCTGCGGTACTTTGCTGGCCTGACGATCGACCAGACCGCCGCGGCGATGGGGCTCTCGCCGGCGACCGTGAAGAACGAGTGGGTGTACGCGCGGGCGTGGCTCATGCGCGAGATGGCGTCCGCTGACGCCTCCGGGGGCGGCGCGTGAAGCCGGAGGCGCAGGCGAGGTCGCGGAGTCTCTTCGACGGCGCGTTGCCGCTGCCCAGAGCGGAGCGTGGCCGGTACCTGCTCGAGCATTGCGGCGACGACCCGGTGCTGCGCCGTGAGGTTGAAGAACTACTCGAACTCGCCGAGCAGGGCGACGGCCCGCTCGATCGCTCGCCCGTTCCCGTGCTGCGTTCCGGATCGGAGCACCTGGTGCGGGGCGATCGCCTCGGGCGGTACACCATCGACTGCGCGATCGGTGAGGGCGGGATGGGCGTGGTCTACCGTGCGCGGCAAGAGGAGCCGGCCCGGGACGTCGCTGTCAAGGTCGTGCACGACGGGTTGCTGTCGCGAGGCGCCATCAGGCGCTTTGCGCAGGAAGCCGCGGTGCTCGGCAGGCTGCAGCACCCCGGAATTGCGGCGGTGATCGAGGCGTCGCTGACGGGCGGGCGTCCGTTCATCGCGATGGAACTGGTCGAAGGTGAGACGATCACGCGGTACGCGGAGGAGCGCTCGCTCGGGCTGCGGGGCCGGCTGGAGCTGGTGGCCAAGGTGTGCGACGCGCTCCACCACGCGCACGTGCGGGGCGTGATCCACCGGGACATCAAGCCGGGCAACATCCTTGTTGATAGAGCCGGCGGCCCCCGGGTGCTGGACTTCGGCATCGCGCGGTTGACCGAAGCGGACACCGGGATGGGGACGATGACCGGCGCGGGGCAGATGATCGGGACGCTGGCGTACATGAGTCCGGAGCAGACCGGCGGTGATCCGACGCGGGTGGACGCGCGGAGCGATGTGTACTCGCTGGGTGTGGTGCTGTACGAGATGGTCTGCGGGCGGGTGCCCGTTCAGGTCAACGAGTTGATGATCGCCGACGCCGTGGTTCGCATCCAGACGGAAGATCCGGTGCGCCCCGGGACGGTCGTTCCTTCGTTGCCGCGCGAGGTTGACACCATCATCCTGCGAGCGCTCGAGAAGGACCCGCAGAACCGCTACCAGCACGCCTCGGAACTCGCGGCCGACATCCGACGGTTCCTGGCGGACGAGCCGATCCTCGCGATCCCGCAGACCACGTGGTACCAGGCCCGGAAGTTCGCGAAGCGGAACCGGCTGCTGGTGACCGCGGTAGGGCTCACGGTGTGCGCGGTGCTCGCGGCGCTCGGCGGGGTGACCGCGGCGATGCTCCGAGCGAAGGAAGCAGAGGCGGCCGCCGCGGAGCAGGCGAAGGTGGCGACGGCCGAGGCCGAGCGGGCGGAGAGGTTCAGCAACTTCTTGCGCAGCATGCTCCAGATCGACCGCGGGTCGATTGCCGGGCGCGACACGGCGGTGCTCCGCAAGATGCTCGAGCGAGCGGAGGCGAGGCTGCCTTCGCTTGAGAAAGACGGGCACACCCGCGCGGCGATCCTCGCGGTGATCGGGAACACCTACCGGGACTTCGGGTTCCCGGCCGAGGCGCAGCGCCTGCTCGCCGAGGCGGTCGAGGTCTCCACGCGGATCAAGGGGGCGGAGTCGTTCGACACACTCTTCGCGCGCGATGCGCTCGCCGCGGCCAAGTGCTCGCTGAGCGACTTTCCCGGGGCGGAATCCGACCTTCGTCAGATCCTGGCCATCCGCGAGCGCGTCGACCCCGATGCCGCGCGCCGCGCTGTCACGGCGTCGAACCTCGCGGTCGCGCTCCAGGGATTGCGCCGGTACGAAGAAGCGACCGAGTACTTTCGCAAGGCCGCCGCGTTCTACGGCGAGGCGAAGGACGACGACGCTCGCCTCGGTGCCGAGCGGGCCGCGATCGGCCTTCTCAGTTACTTGGGCCGGCCCGAGGAGGCCGAGCGGGCGATCTCGAGGGCGCTCGACGAGCACCAGCGCCGCTATGGGTGGGCCCACCCGGAGACCGTTGCGGTGCTCATCGATTGGGGCTGCTTTCTGCGCGATCAGGGGCGGACCGAAGAGGCGTACGCCGAAATGAGGCGAAGCCTCGACCTGTGCAGGCAGGTGCACGGCGAGCAGGCCTCGATCACGCTCGGCGCCATGGACCGGCTCTCCGGGGTCTGCATGGAGCTGTCGAAGTGGTCGGAGGCCGAGTCGCTGATGCTGCAGCTCCGCTCGCTGCTCGGAGGGGCGCTCGGTGAGGACTCGCTGGCCTACTGGGGCACGCACATGAACATCGGTGCCATGTACAGGCAGCAGGAGCGCGCCGCCGAGGCCGAGGAGTTCAGCGCGGCCGCGGTCAGCGGGTTCGACCGTGTCGCGCCCGGCGGGTGTGTGTTCACCGGGCACGCGCTGGCGGGTCACTCCGAGACGCTCCGGATGCTCGAACGCCGGGGCGAAGAGGTGGTCTTCCTCGAGCGGGCCTGGCGGGCTTACGCGGAAGGACCCTTTGCAGACCCCGCGCGTGCCGCCGAGATGGCGGGCCTCCTCGCGGACGCGTACGGGACTCTCGGAGACCAGACGAAAGCAGAGCTCTGGCGGGGGCGAGCCGCCACTCCCGAACCCCCTCCCGGCGGCCACGGGCCGGGATGACCCGCCCCGGGCCGATGTGCGGTAGAGTGGGAGCGTGGACGCGTCCTTATCACCAATCACCGACGGCAGTGTGTCGCCCAGGTGGGTCGCGCTCGTCGAACGCTTCGCGGGCGGGCGGCCCAGCGAACCCTCTTTCGACCTTGCCCTGCGGGCCCAGGGGCAGGGGTGGGGGCAGCAGTTCGGATGGCCGGCGCACCTCGCGCTCGCGATGCTGTGGCTCGCGGGTGCCGCGGGTCCGATCGGCACGGTGGAACTGCTGCCCATACCGCTCGGCGTGTGCGTCCTGCTGAGGATGCACGCGACGTGGCGGCTCCTCCCGTTCATCCTCCGCTCGCGGCTCTTTCTCCTCCTGTGTGCCTTCGTGGCATGGGGCGCCGTCAGCCTGCTGTGGAGCGGAGATCGGGGCAAGGGGGTGCAGGAGCTTGGCAACGCCCGCTGGTTGTGGTGCTTCCTGGGCGTCGTTCCGGTGCTGCACAAGCGACATTGGCTGATCGCCGCGCTCGTCGTGGGAACCTCCCTCGGCATGCTCTCGCAGGCACTCGAGGCGGTTGGCTTGAGGTTTGGAATCGAGTGGCTCGTGTGGCCCCACCCGCCCAATCCGCTTGAGCACGCCCGGATCAGCGGCTGGTGGCACCACCCGGTGATGGGCGGCATCGTCCTGGTCGGCGCGTTCGGACTGCATTTGCCCGCTGCTGTCTTCGGGCGGGGCTGGAGACGCTGGGCGGGTGTCGCGGGAGTTGGTGCGACCCTCGTCGCGATGGCGGCGACCGGCACGCGCAGCGCCTGGGTTGCCGCGGTCGGGCTCGTCGTGCTCATGCTCGGGTTCGCGGCGGTGCGGATGCCAAGAGCCAGAGCCGTGCGCGTGCTGGCCGGCGCGGCGGCGCTGTCACTGATCTTCGGGGGTGTGGTCTGGGTTGCGAAGGGCGACGCGATCCGTCAGCGAGTAAGCTCGGTTGTGCACGAACTCGGCGGCGCGCTCGACCGGAGGGACTACGCGAGCGACTCAGGGGCACGGGTCCAGTTTGCGATCTGGGCGTCTTCGATGATCGCGGAGCGGCCGCTGCTCGGGCACGGGACCGGTTCGTACGAGCATTGGGTGCGGGCGTCGCTCGCCGCTCAGGGGCGAGACGCACAGACGGTGCGCATCGCGCCGCAAGCCCACAACACGGCGCTCCACGCGTGGGCGACGCTCGGGTTGCCAGGTGTGCTGCTTCTGCTCGCGGCGGTGGTGGTGGCCGCGGCGGGAGGCGTGGTGGCCGCGCGGAGCGGCGCTCCGGTCGGTCACGATTGGGCGGGAACGTACGGGGCGGGGCCAGCCTGTGCCCTGCTGGGCATTGTTTTGGTCTCGTGTTTCGATACGATCTACGTGAACATCCAGCCGGCCGCGTTCACGACCGCGCTGCTCTGCCTCTGTCTGCCGCTGGCTCCAAGAGTCGGGGAACGCGGTGCCGTGTAGGCGATGTCCGGTCAGGGTGATTCGGGTGTTCTCTCCCCCGCGCGCATGACCCCCGGGAGCAACTTCGCCAAGGGAGCCCCGGCCGCTCGGGTGGTCAGGCTTTGAGCAGTTCGTCAGCGATCTCAACGCCGGACCACGCGCTGTGCGCGGTGGCGTCGGCACCGACTTTTTTCCACAGATCGGGAGCGATCGAGAACGCGGCTCCTCCGACGATCACACGCGGGGCACGCGGTCCGATCGCGTGCAGCACGGTGACCGCGTCGGCGAGCTGACCGAGCTGGACCGTGAGGGCCGCCGAGATCGCCACGATGTCGGCGCCAAAATCGACTGCGGCGGAGACCAGGTCCTCTGTCGGCACGTTGCTCCCGAGGTTGACGGTGCGGTACCCCGAAAGCTCGAAGGCGTCCGCGACCATCTGTGGCCCGATGCCGTGCGCGTTCCCCGAGACGGAGGCCGCGAGCGCGCACCGACCGTTGCGTGGGGAGTGCGGGGCGAAGACGAGGATCTGGGCGAGCGCCGTCTGCAGCGTGGACGTGCACGCGTGCTCCTCCGGGATCGTCAGTTCTCCCTGATGCCACATCCGCCCGACTTCGCGGAGCGCGGGGGCGATCACCAGCTCGTGCGCCTCGCGGACGGTCATTCCGTTCTTGACCGCGTCGGTGAGAAGAGAGCAGGCCTCGAACCGCTCGCCCTCGAGTGCGCGGACGAGCACCTTGGCGGCGAGCTTTCCCTCTGACGCCTCGGGACGCAGATTCTGAGGCTCCACCGAGCACTCGACGGGCTGGTAGCTCCCGAACGCCTCGTTGATCCAGGGGTGATCCGGCGCGGGTGTTTGCCGCGTCAGCTCCGCGACGAGCACGCGCAGCGCGGTCTGCCAGTCGATCGGTGAAATGCCCCGTCGCGCGAATGCTTCCGCGGTCCACGACAGGTGGCGGTGGAAGATCGCGTGAGATTCGAGGAAAGCGGCCGCGGCGAGCTCGCGCACGGTTGCTTCGAGGTGGGGGCGCCATTTGAGCTCTGGCTGGGGCCGGTAACGCGCGGCGAGCTCCGGGTGCTCGTCGACCAAGTTCCGCGCAGCGCTCGACGCGATCCCGGCCGCCTCCGACTGGAGGAGCTGGGCTAGGACGCGGGGATAGGAAGCGCTCGCTGACACTTGGGGATCCTAAGGGCCTTCCGCCGGTTCGCTCCGGGGCTCTCGACGGATGCAGGGTCGGGGGCAAAGCACCCCCGCGGGCGGCAAAAACAGACCGGCCCCTCCCGCTGGTGCGGAAGGGGCCGGAGGTTCTCGGAAGACGTTCTTACTTCTTGGCGGCCTTGTACTCGTCCAGCGCGGTCTGGTACTGCGCCGTCACTTCGGCGGGCACGCTGGGGCCGAAGTCAGCGAGCAGCTTCATCGCGCCCTCCTGGGTGGCGATCGCGGCGTCGATGTCGCCCTTCTTGAACTGAGCCTTGGCAAGGAGAGAGACAAGAGCCGGGTGGTCCTTGTTGTCGTTCTCCTCGCGGTGGACCTTCATCGCCTGGCTGACTAGGTCGACGGCCAGCGCGTAGTCAGGGTTCTTGAAGTCGGTGCCCTCGATCATCGGGTTCGCGAGTTCGTAGAGCATCCGCGGGTTCTCCTTCGCGGCGCCAGCGCCGAGCTGCTTCGCGAGCGCGATCGCCGCGGGCTCGTCAGACTTGGAGAGCAGCACGTATCGCTGCATGGAGAGTTCCGCGAGCATGTCCTCGTCGGTGATGCCGGCGGAGAGCTTGTCCAGCGCGGCGAGTGCTTCGGCGGACTTGCCTTGCTCGGAGAGCGACATGATCTCCTGCATCGCGGTCTGCTGGGCCCTGCCCTTCTCCTCCTCGGCCTCCATCTTCTTGGCGGCGGCCGCCTTGATGGCCTCGGCCTTCTCGGCGGTGTAGGTGCCGGCGGCGACCTCGGCGACGACCTCATCGAGGCCCTCCATCGGGTGGCCGGTCCACTCGATCTTGCCGGTCTTGCCGACCACGAACGCGGCCGGGATCCCCGGGGACTTGGCGGCCTCGACCCAGGTCTTCGCCATGTCGCCCTCGCCGGTATCCGCGGCGATCACGTACTCCATCTTCGGGCCCATCTTGGTCACGAACTTCTCAACCTTGGTGAGGTACTCGGTGCCGGGCTCCTCCGGACGCTTCTCCCACACGCTCACGCCGACCACGGTGACTTTGTCTTTCATCTCGGCGGCGAGCTTGGTGAGATGCGGGATCGTGCGCTTGCAAGGTCCGCACCAGGTCGCCCAGAACTCAACCACGTAGACCTTGCCCTCTTCGAAGGACTTGACCTCGTTGCCCTTGAACCACTTGGCCACCTTGATCGCGGGGGCCGCGTCACCGACCTTGAGTGTGGGGCCGGCCTCCGCGACCGGGGCCGGAGCTTCGGCGGTCGGCTGCGCTTCCTGAGCGAACGCGGCCACAGGAACAATCAGCCCGGCGACCAGGCCGAGTACGAGCGATCGGTTCAACGACATCTTGAGAGACTCCCGGGGTCGCCCGCGGCGATCCCGACTTGACGGGGCACGGCCTCGCGAACTTCGTCGCAATGACTGGCCGGCCGACGGCAAGGATAGACGGCCTCCGCTGATGATGGTTCCGCCCGCGGGCCGAAGAATACCCCATGCCCCCCGCCGTTTCCGAACAGAGCACAAACGCTGTCGCCGCCGGTGCCGGCGCGGTTGGCGGCGGCATCCTGACGACCGCCAAGGTGCTGGTGGTGCTCGCCGTGCTGCTCATGGCAGCGGGTATCGCGGCGCCGGTGCTGGTCGATGGGGGAGGCGGCACCCGTACGCTGGCCATGGGAGCTCCCGTCGGGGCCGACGCCGACGGCGACAAGGTCCCTGATCTCTCGCCCGCCGTTTTCAGGCTCGGCTTCTCGTTCTTCGCGGCCTTCTGCCTCGCGTACGCCATGCGAGCCTTCTTCAGGCTGGCGATCCTCTTCCTCGGCATGTGCTTTCTGCTGCTCTTCGGGCTGCAGTACGCGGGCCTCATCGAGGTGAAGTGGGGCGTGATCGCGACCGAGTACGACGGGCTCGCGTCGTGGTTCTCGGGGCAGACCCGCTCCTTTCTGGGGTTCGTGACGGGGTATCTTCCCTCGGCGGGCGCGGCGGCGGCGGGCCTCATCGCGGGGTTCCGCCGGCGGTAACCGGCGTGATTTCCGCGGCCGGGGCGCTTGCCGACACGGGCTGTGCTCCACCTACACTGGCGTTCTCCCCCCGCGTGCACACGGCGGGCGCCTGAGCGCGTCCTTGCCCACGGGAAAGACGCTGAAATCGGAGCCGAACGCATGCCCATGTCGACCGCCCTCCCGTCCCAGACTTGCAACCGCGCCGGGGGTTGCGGGTGCGCCCAGTCGACAGTCGCGGACACCGGTGCCGCGGCGTTGGCGAACGGACTGGATCAGTTCGCTCCGCGCCACATCGGGCCGCGGGACGCGGACGTGAACGAGATGCTCGCGGTGGTGGGGTACTCGTCGCTGGATGGACTGGTGGACGCGACCGTGCCAGCCGCGATCCGGCTTCCCTCGGAACTCACGCTGCGCGGCACCTCGGCGTGCTCAGGCGAGGCCGCGACGCTCGAGCGATTGCGTGCGATTGCGTCGCTGAACAAGGTGAACCGGTCGTTCATCGGGATGGGATACACCGAGACGGTCACCCCGGCGGTGATCATGCGGAACATCCTCGAGAACCCGGGTTGGTACACGCAGTACACGCCCTACCAGGCTGAGATCGCGCAGGGGCGGCTCGAAGCGCTGCTGAACTTCCAGACGATGGTGAGCGACCTGACCGGTCTGCCTCTGGCGGGCGCGAGCCTGCTGGACGAGGCGACCGCCGCGGCAGAGGCGATGAGCATGTGCGTGGCCATCAGCGACCACGCGAAGAAGGCGTTCGTGGTTGGCGCGGACTGCCACCCTCAAACCATCGCGGTGATGAAGACCCGCGCGTCGGGCCTGGGGCTTGAGCTCCGCGTCGAGAACCCCGCGTCGATGCGGGTGGGGCCGGAGGTCGCGGGCGTGCTCGTGCAGTACCCGACGACCGACGGACGGATCGAGGATTACCGCACGCTGATCGCCGCGGCACACCAGGCCGGCGCGCTCGTGGTGATGGCGACTGATCTGCTGGCGCTGACGCTGCTGACGCCCCCGGGCGAGCTGGGCGCTGATATCGCGATCGGTTCGGCGCAGCGGTTCGGGGTGCCGATGGGTTTCGGCGGTCCCCACGCCGCGTTCATCGCGACCAAGAGCGAGTACGTGCGCAAGCTCCCGGGCCGGATCATCGGCGTGTCGCGGGATGCGCAGGGCAACACCGCGCTGCGGATGGCGATCCAGACGCGCGAGCAGCACATCCGGCGCGAGAAGGCCACGAGCAACATCTGCACCGCGCAGGCGCTGCTGGCGATCATCGCCGGCATGTACGCGTGCTACCACGGGCCGGAGGGGCTCAAGTCCATCGCGATCCGGGTGAGCACTTTCACCCGCGCCTTCGCCCTGGGACTCGAGAAACTCGGCCACGGTGTGGTCGGGGTTGATCGGTTCGACACGGTGCGCGTGCGGACCAATGGCATCGAGAGCGGGGCCGTGGTCAAGGCCGCTCTCGCCAAGAACTACAACCTGCGGGACTTCGGCGACGGCACCCTCGGGGTGACCTTCGACGAAGCGACGACCGTCACCGAAGTCGGTGCGCTGCTCGACTGCTTCGCCGGCAAGCCCACGACCCTGCGGGTCGAGCAACTCGCGGCGGAGGTCGGGGGCGCTGCGGTCGGATCGCTGACGCGGACGAGCTCGTACCTCACGCACGCGGTCTTCTCGTCCTTCCGCAGCGAGCACGAGATGCTCCGGTACATCTTCAAGCTCGCGGGGCGGGACCTCTCCCTCGCGCACAGCATGATCCCGCTCGGGTCGTGCACAATGAAACTCAACGCCACCAGCGAGATGATCCCGGTGACGTGGAAGGCCATCGGCGGTCTGCACCCCTTTGCGCCGAAGGATCAGTGGGCCGGGTACCAGCAGATTTTCAAGGACCTCGAGAACTGGCTCGCCGAGATCACAGGCTTCGCGGCGGTCTCGCTCCAGCCCAACGCCGGCGCGCAGGGCGAATACACCGGGCTCATGGTCATCCGTGAGTACCACCACTCCCGCGGCGAGGGGCACCGCAACGTGTGCCTGATCCCCGAGAGCGCCCACGGCACGAACCCCGCGAGCGCGGTGGTGGCCGGCTTCGACGTCGTGGTCGTCGCCAACACGCCCGCGGGTGACATCGACCTCGCCGACCTCAAGGCCAAGGCCCAGGAGCACAAGGACAAGCTCGCCGCGGTGATGGTGACCTATCCCAGCACGTACGGCGTGTTCGAGGCGGGCATCAAGGAGATCTGCGAAGTGGTGCACGCCTGCGGGGGGCAGGTGTACATGGACGGCGCGAACATGAACGCGCAGGTCGGGCTCTGCAGCCCGGGCCATATCGGCGCTGACGTCTGCCACCTCAATCTGCATAAGACCTTCTGCATCCCGCACGGCGGGGGCGGCCCGGGCGTTGGGCCCATCGGTGTCGCCAAGCACCTCGCGCCTTTCCTGCCGGGGCACCCGGTCTCCGCGCCGGTCTGGAGCGGTGAGACGGGGTCGAAGGCGATCGGCCCGGTCTCCGCCGCGGGCTACGGATCCGCGAGCATCCTCGTGATTCCCTGGATGTACATCGCGATGATGGGTCCCGAGGGGCTGAAGAAGGCGACGCAGGTCGCGATCCTCAACGCGAACTACATGGCCAAGCGGTTGGAGGGGCACTACCAGGTGCTCTTCAAGGGCGAGAACGGGCGTTGCGCGCACGAGTTCATCATCGACGTGCGTCCCTTCGAGAAGACCGCGGGGATCAAGCCCGATGACATCGCCAAGCGACTGATGGACTACGGCTTCCACGCGCCGACGATGAGCTGGCCGGTGCCGGGCACGCTGATGTTCGAGCCCACCGAGAGCGAGCCCAAGGGCGAGCTCGACCGCCTGTGCGAGGCGATGATCTCGATCCGCGAAGAGATCCGCGCGATCGAGGAAGGGCGCATCGACAAGCTCGACAACCCGCTCAAGAACGCGCCGCACACGGTGCACGTGGTGACCGCGAACGAGTGGAAGCACCCGTACACGCGCGAGCAGGCCGCGTTCCCCGCGCCGTGGACCAAGGGCTGCAAGTTCTGGCCGAGCGTGGGGCGTGTCGACAACCCGTACGGGGACCGCAATCTTGTGTGCACGTGCGCTCCGCTGAGCGACTATGTGAAGTAGGGTGATAACGGGACCCGAACGGGAAGCGGGGGTCTGAAATCCGAGAGGCTCACTCCCGTATCAAGCGGCATGAGCCACGCCCCCTATCCGTCCGTGGATGCTTCGTTGGCCGCGGAGCTGCGCAACGAGCTCGCCGACGGTGAACGCGTGCTCTGGTGCGCACGCCCGACCCCGGGCGGGTTCTCGCGCGGCTCGTGGTGGATCGCGCCGTTCGGCTGCTTTTTCGCTGGGTTCGCGATCATCTGGATGGGCATCGGGGCCTCCATCGCACTCCTCGCCGCGTTCGACCCGGCCGGTTCTGGTTCGTTCTCGGGGTTCATTGGTTTGGTCTTCCTGCTCACTGGGATCCCAATTCTGTGGGCAGGCGTGTACATCGCGACCGGCCCGATCCGCGCGCGGCGGGCGGCCGCGCAGACCGTGTACGGGCTGACGGACCGGCGCGTGATCGCGGTGGAAGGGGGCTGGCGCGGCGGGGCGCGAACCGTGTCGAGCTACGGCCCTCAAGACATCCTGCGAAGCGAGCGAGTGGAGCACGCGAACGGCGTCGGCGACGTCATCTTCCGGCGGGAGATCGTGAACGGAGCAGATCGCGACCGTGTGATCACCCGCCCGCGCGGGTTGATCGGCATCGAGAACGTGGCGGACGTCGAGCGGCTCATCCGGGAGGTCCTCCGAGAGCGCGTGTGAGCGGCACGCGAGCACTCTGCGTCTTTCCTGGACGGAAAAAACATCGAGCCGGGCTGCTTCGGCCCGGCCCGGTAGTGCTGATTCGGTGGCTACTTCGCGGCGTTCTCGAGCTTCTCGCCGCCCTTTTGGATGTCCTTGCCCACACCCTCCACAGTGTTGCACGCGACCAGCGAAAGGGCCGCTGCGCAGCAGGAAAGGAGGAGCACGCGTTTGATTGCGGACTTCATCTCGGATTCTCCGGTGTCGGGCGGTGGTTACTTCTTCTTGGCCTTCTTCGCGGGCTTCTTGGCGGGCTTGGTCGCGGCCTTTTTGGCGGCCTTCTTCGCCGGCTTGCCAGCGGCTTTCTTGGCGACCTTCTTGCCGGCCTTCTTGTCGGGCTTGGCGGCGGGCTTGGCGGCGGCCTTCTTCGCGGGGGCCTTCTTGGTGACCTTCTTGGCCGCGGCCTTCTTGGCGACCTTCTTCTTCGCCGGGGCCTTCTTCACCGCGGGCGCGGCGGGAGCAGGAGCGGCGGCCGCCGCGTCGGGCGCGGGCTGGCTGGCGGGTTCCATGGCGGGCTGATCGGGCTGCATCATTTGTTGTTCTCCGTGGGTGACTCTGCGCGGCGTGCGTCGCGCGTTGCACTTCAATCTAGCGAGCCCCAACGCCGAACGCAACGTGCCACCCACGCAAAACGCCCGCGGTGAACGCGGGCGTCAGGAAGAACTTCGTTGTGGAGAGCCTTACTTGGGCTCGGTCACCGGGGAGTTGTTGAGCTGGTTGACCTGCGAGGTGGAGGTGCCGCCGCTGAGCCCAACGTACCTGCTCGCCCGGCCGCCGGACGTTCCGCGGTTGGGCCAGTAGGGGTAGCCCGCCAGTTCGCGGTGCATGTAGTCCGGGGCGTTCACAATCAGCGAGCCCTGGAAGGCGCGGATGGTCCCGCCGTCGCCGCTGTTGTCGGCCCACTGGTCGGGCTCGACCAGTTGGGTGATCAGATCGATGACCTCTTGGGTCTTCTCTTCGCGTGTCCGTTGGTCGCCTTGGTTGTCGGCGTTGTTGTCCTGGAAGGGGCTCTGTCCGCCGCCGCCCTGAGAACTCTGGAGCACGGTCTGGAGGTTGAACTCCGGCGCGTCCTCGAACCGGGGGATTTCCAGGAGAAGGTCGTCGATCGGGTACAGCTCGACCCGGCGGTACTTGTTCAAGCGGGACTTGGGGCCGACCTGAACGGTCCCGAGCGTGGTCATCTGCCAACTGTTCCCGCCCTCGGAGGCCGACTCGTCGCTGGTGGCCTTCTCGAGCACGCGCTCCAGGAGGGTCAAAGCGGTGACGCCCTTGGCTTCCATGCTGAGCGTCATTTCCTTGCTCAGCCCTTCGCTCTGGCGGTCGTCGATCCACATCACTTCGAACTCGGCGCCGGTCGCGTCCGCGATGAACTTCAGCACGTCCTCGAGCTTGTTGTCCGTGAACGTCACCGTCAGCGGCTTCTGAAGCTTCCTCAGCGTCGCGAGCTCGGGGCGGACGGTCACCACCGGTGCGACCTTCTCGCTGACCCTGCCCGTGACCTGAGCATTCGCGGCCGGCACGAACCCGAAGGCCGATGCGCCAATCGCCAACCCGGCAAGGATCCGCAGGTGCTCGTTCATGGTCTAGACTCCTCGACTCAAGGCCCATCGCAGACCCACCCCGGAACTCTCGGAGTCGCGGGGGGTTGGCTCGCGGCCTTCTTCATTGTATCGTACCGAATCGGGGGCGCATCCGTTGCAGGAATCACGTGACCACGCGGATTCCGTCGGCACAAACGGCAGCTGGTTCGTATTTTGATAGGAGATCCGAGTGTCGATCAAACTCAGGGCGTACCAGGTCGGGAACACGACGGGTTGGGACATCCGGCCGGCTGCTGGCAAGCGTGACTGGATGGACGCGACTCCCGAGAAGTTCGCGTACCGCTGCCTCCCGCTCGTCATGGCGAACCAAGCCGGCTGGGTCATCACCTGTCCCAGGTCGTTCTCGGTCAACTGGAACGGCAAGACGGACATCAACAGCTCGACCCTCACCTTCATGGACGGCGGCGCGCCCAGCGATCAGATCAAGAGCCACTTCGGCTCGGGTGTCATCACGTTCTCGCTTCCATGGCTTTTCCGGACCGACGCCGGGTACGGGCTGTGGGCCCGCGGCCCGACGAACTCTCCAAAGGAGAACATCCAGGCCCTCGACGGGATCATCGAGACCGATTGGGCTCCTTACACCTTCACGATGAACTGGAAGATCACCCGGCCGAAGACGGACGTGTACTTTCGGCAGGGGGAGCCGATCGCCCACCTGTTGCCGATTCAGTTGGACCTGCTCGAGACCATCGAGACCGAGATGCTCTCGATCGACGAGAATCCCCAGTTGAAGCGGGAGTTCTTCGAGTTCGCCGCGCACCGCTCCGGGAATCTCCGCAAGCTTGAACAGGGTCAGGAGGGGTCCTGGCAAATGGACTACATGAAGGGCAACAAGCCCGATGGCACGCCCGTGCAAGGCCACCGAAAGGCCTTCAAGCTCGCCGAGTTTCCGCCTGCTCGCAAGCTCTCGTAGGTTCCCGCCGTTGCAAAGCTCGGTAGACTGCCACCGTGCGGCTCTTCCCTTCGGATCCCGAACTCGTTCGCGCGCTGGGTGACCTCCACCCGATCGCGGTTCACTTTCCGATCGCGCTGCTGCTCACGGCCGCGGCGGTCGAGTTCATGCGCCGGAAGAACGGGCACAGACCGCTCGGTGCCGGCGTGCTGGTGGCGATGCTCGGCGGCGCGGGAGGCGTGGTCGCCGCGTACCTGGGGCTTAACGGAGCCGCGGCTCGCGGCGGAACCGATCCGATCCTCGAAACCCACCGGTACTTGGGGCTCGGTGCGGCGGGCTGGACCGCCGTGGTGGCGCTGTGCGCCGCGTGGGCCTTTCTGCGGCCGTCCCAAGGGTCATTGGCGCGGTATCGGTTCGCGCTCGTGGTGGGGGGCGTCGTTGCCGGGCTCGCGGGGCACTTCGGCGGCGCGATGGTGCACGGCCCGGGGTCTACGACGAACGCGATCCGCACTCTGGCGCGGGGTTCGGCCCCGGCTCGTCCTGAGCACAAAGCATCCGCTCGCGGCGACTTCGCGCTCGACGTGCGTCCGCTGCTCGCCGCTCGGTGCGCGGGGTGTCACTCCGGGCCCGGGGCGCAGGGCGGTCTGCGAGTCGACGACCGTGCCTCGCTTGTCGCGATGGGCGCGAATGGAAAGCCGCGGCTGGTTCCGGGGCGCCCGAGCGAGAGCGAGATCATCGCGCGGATCACGAGTGAAGACCCCAAGCTGCGCATGCCCCCGAAGGGAGCACCGCTCACGCCCGATCAGGTCGCGGAGGTTTCCGCGTGGGTCTCGCGTGGTGCGCCGTTCGGACAGGGCGACGACCAGCCGTGGCACTGGGCGTACCGCGCGCCGGTGCGTGAGAACCCGCCCGCGGTTGCGGATGCGTTGTGGCCGCGGAACGCGATCGATGCGTTCGTGCTGGCGCGGCTGGAGCGTGAAGGACTGCGTCCCTCTGCCGAGGCGGACGAGTTGACGCTGCTGCGCCGCGTCTCTCTCGACCTGACCGGGCTCCCGCCAACCGCCGAGGAAATCGACGAGTACCGCGCAGATGTTGGCGCGGAGCGTTACGAGCGGGCCGTGGAACGGTTGCTGGGGTCGAGCGCGTACGCGGAACGGATGGCGGGGTGGTGGCTGGACTTGGCCCGTTACGCGGATACCCACGGCTACGAGAAGGATGCGCGGCGCGAAATCTGGCCCTACCGCGATTGGGTCATCGAGGCGTTCGCGGCCGACATGCCCTTTGATCGATTCTCCGCCGAGCAACTCGCCGGCGACGAGCTGGAGGATCCCTCCGTTTCGCAGCTGGTCGCGACGGGGTTCAACCGCAACACCATGACGAACGAGGAGGGCGGTGTCGATCCGGAAGAGTTCCGAGTCGATGCCGTGCACGACCGCGTTCGGACGTTCTCTTCGGTGTGGCTGGGGAGCACCGTGGCGTGCGCGCAATGCCACGACCACAAGCACGATCCCTTCACGCAGAAGGACTACTACCGACTCTTCGCGTACTTCAACAACGATGTGTCCGAGGTGACCTACGACGGCATCAGTTCATCAGCCGCGGGAGGTGTGACGCCCGTGCCGCGCCGCGAGGAGCGCCAGAAGTTCGACGAGCTGCTGGCTCAGGCGAGGATCTCCGAGCGTGAAGGGAAGACCGGGGAGCTCGAGGAGCTGCGTGGCCGCATGAACGCGATGGCCGTCGCGCACACGATGGTGATGAAGCGGGAGCCCGCGCCGCGGCAGTCGCACGTGTTCGCGAAGGGGAGCTTTCTGTCGCCGGGGGACGAAGTTGACGCGGGCACGCCGGCGGTGCTCCACGCCTGTCGAAACCCCGCCCCGACCCGTGCGGCGCTGGCGGAGTGGGTGTTTGATCCGAAGAACCCGCTCGCCGCACGCGTTGCGGTGAACCGGCTCTGGGAGATGCACTTTGGGCGCGGCATCGTGGAGACCAGCGACGACTTCGGGTCCCAGGGCACGCCCCCTTCTCACCCCGCACTGCTCGACTGGCTTGCGACAGAGTTCGTGCGCCGCGAGTGGAGCGTCAAGGCGATGCACCGGCTGATCGTGACGAGCGCGGCGTACCGGCAGTCCTCGGTTTTTAGAGCGGACGCGGCGGAGAAGGACGCGTCCAACGCGTTGCTGTGGAGGTATCCCAGGACCAGGTTGGACGCGGAGTTCATCCGCGACGCCGCGCTGACGGCGTCGGGCTTGCTCTCCCGGAAGGTGGGGGGGCCGAGCGTCTTTCCGCCGCAGCCGGAGGGCGTGTGGACGATGATCTACTCGAGCGACCAGTGGAAGGCCGACGAGGGCGAGAGCAGGTTCCGGCGCGGGCTGTACACGTTCTGGCGGCGCACGGCGCCCTTCCCGACGTTCACGGCGTTTGACGCAACCAGCCGCGAGATCGCGTGTACCCGGCGGGCGCGGACCAACACGCCACTCCAGGCGCTCACGACACTGAACGACCCGGCGTACGTGGAGGCGGCGATCGCGCTCGCGGCGCGGATGAAGGCCGAGGGCAAGGACACGCCGGAGCGGATCACCCGCGGCTTTGTGCGGTGTCTGACTCGCACCCCTACGCGCGAAGAACTGGTTCGCCTGACGGCGCTGTACGAATCGCAGGTGAAGGAATACGCCGATCCCGAGCGGGCGAGGGCGTTCCTGGCCAACGGGGCGCCGACGGGGATCGAGCCCGCGGCGGACCCCGAGTTGGCAGCCCTGGCGGTGGTGGCGAATGTGATGCTGAATCTCGACGAGGCGATCACGCGGGAGTGAGCGATGAACGAAGCGAACAACCGGCTCCTGCTGAGAACCCGCAGACAGTTGTTCAAGGACTGCGCGCTGGGCATGGGCACGCTCGCGCTCGCTGGGTTGCTCCCGCGCGGGGCGTTCGCGGGTGAGCCGCCGCGCGGCCCGATGGCGCCGAAGGTGCCGCACTTTGCCCCAAAGGCAAAGCGGGTGATCTACCTCTTCATGAACGGCGCGCCCTCGCAGCTTGACCTCTTCGACGACAAGCCCTTTCTGCGAGCGCACGACCGGGAGGCGATCCCCGAAGAGTTCACGAAGGGCGAGCGTTTCGCGTTCATCAGGGGAACGCCGAAGCTGCTGGCCTCGCCGTACAAGTTCGCGAAGCACGGGGCCTGCGGCGCCGAGATCAGCGAGCTGCTCCCGCACACCGCGACGATCGCGGACGAGATCGCGATCGTGAAGTCGCTGCAGACCGACCAGTTCAACCACGCCCCGGCCGAGCTGTTCATCAACTCGGGGCACGCGCGGATCGGCCGCGCCAGCATGGGGAGTTGGGTGACCTACGGGCTCGGCTCGGAGTGCTCGGACCTCCCCGGGTTTGTGGTTCTGCTGTCGGGCGGGGGGCAGCCGAGCGGAGGGCACTCGTGCTGGTCGAGCGGTTTCCTCCCGACGCTGTACCAGGGCGTGCAGTTCCGATCAGCGAAGGACCCGGTTCTGTTCGTGAACGACCCGCCCGGGATGAGCCGGGACTCGCGCCGGGCGGCGGTCGAGGCGATCGCGGATCTCAACCGCGTGCGGCTGGGAGCGGTGGGGGACCCCGAGATCGCCACGCGGATCGCCAGCTTCGAGATGGCCTACCGGATGCAGAGCAGCGTGCCGGACCTCACCGATCTTTCGAAGGAGGACCCCAAGAGTCTCGAGGCGTACGGCGCGGAAGCCGGCAAGCCGTCGTTCGCCATGAACTGCGTGCTCGCCCGCCGGATGATCGAGCGCGGCGTCCGGTTTGTTCAGCTCTATCACCGCGGGTGGGACAGCCACGGTACCAGCCCGGGCGACGACATCGTGACGTCGCTCAAGGACCGCTGCC
>JBMOHX010000020.1:0-21297 GCA_049317625.1 Phycisphaerales bacterium | reverse complement strand
GTACGAGCCGGAGGTGATGAACAAGTCGTGGATCGGCGAGCGGGTGGCGGTGATCGATATCGACCGTGCGCTGCGCAACGTCCTCCTGGGGAGCGACGATTTCGGGTGGGGCCCGAACAACCAGTTCAAGTTCCCGCTCAAGGGCGGGACCGGTGAGTTCTACCGGCGCTTTGGCCCGGTGCTGGGGCTCACTCCCGACGGGCGCGAACAGCCCGGGTCTCATATCAGGCTGAACATGCGGGCGGTCTCCGTGGACGCGGACCGCAAGACCGTGACCTTCGCGGACGGATCCACCGAGTCGTACGACATTCTCCTCTCGACCATGCCGCTCGACGTGCTCTGCCGCGACGTGCTCACCGGCGGAGTTCCGGACCGCGTGCGGGAGCGGGCGGCCGAGCTGAAGCACTCATCGGGGTACATGGTGGGCATCGGACTCAAGAGCCGCGCGCCCGGGGCCGGGACGCCCGACACCAAGAGCTGGATGTACTTCCCCGAGGAGAACTGCCCGTTCTACCGCGTGACGTACCTCTCCAACTACTCGCCGTTCATGACCCCCGACAAGAACAACTACTACTCGCTTCTGTGCGAGACCAGCGAGAGCCCCGCGAAGCCGACCGTCGGCAGGAACAACGAAGATCCCGCGGCGATCATCGAGCTCACCATCAAGGGGCTCGAGAACGCCGGCCTGCTCGAGCCCGGCGAGCGCGAGAACATCGTCAGCACCTGGTGCTACTACGCGGACTACTCGTACCCCACGCCGAGCGTGGACCGGGACGACATCCTCGCGGACGTGATCCCGTGGCTCGAGGAGCGCGGGATCTACTCGCGCGGGCGTTTCGGCATGTGGAAGTACGAGGTCGCGAACACCGATCACACGCTGATGCAGGGCGTGGAGCTCGTCAACCGGCTGCTGAAGGGCGAACCGGAGACCACGATCGGCATGCGGTACTCGGTGACCACGGACGGTCGCAACGCCGCGGTCCACGAGCGCAGCACGCACGCGGGGTCGGGCGAGAAGAAGCTGGTGGCGGAGGTCAAGCCGCTGCCGGCGGTGCCGTCTATCGCCGAAGCACCTATCGGCGAGGAAGAGGTCGGCCTGGGCGGGTGAGGCTGTTCCGCGGCGATTGGCTGGTGGGGGGCCGGTCAGGGGCGGGTCGCGAGCGTGTCGATGTCGCGCACCGCGCGGAGCAGGCGCGAAGACCAGTGGGTGAACGTGACCTTGGCGTCGTGGTACGGGTCCAGCGCCTGGGTGGCGTAGGGGTCGGCCGCGTAGTCTTCTTCGACCGCCGCGAAGAGCCGGACGCCGGTCCGCGAGTCGACGATCTCGATCTCTCCGGAGGCCCCGCCGATACGACGGGTCCGCAGATCGTGCGATCGGGAACGAACGACTTTGGTGATGGCGGAGCGCACCACAGCGGTGCGAGGGCCGGGTTCGTTGACGATGGTCAGTTGCTGGCCGAGCGCGTTCACCGTTTCTGAACGCATCTTCTCGATCAAAGCGAGGGTGGTCGCGGGGTCCGGCCCCTCGTTGGTGTACGCGTCCTCGTGCATGACCGGGGTTTCGACGATGACCTTCGTGTACCCCTTCAGCGACTTGCTCATGTCGTACCAAGTGCCTTCGTGGAGCGGGCTTGCCTTCAGACCGGAGTAGTCGCGGAGGTACCCGGAGACCGGCACGGTCGGGACCGCCTTGCGGACTCCCGAGTTCTCCCCGCGGTCGGGCATCAGAGAGGGGGCGCATGCACTCAGCAAGAGCGAGAGCATCGCGGCGGCAACGCCGGTACAAGCGGTTGTTCGCATGGGAGAGTCATAGGGGGCCAGCCCCAGCCGGACAATCTGGGTGGAATTCGCGACGCATGGCGTCACACGCTGAAGTGGGTCGCCCGCGGCTCCGATAGGGTGTGCATGGTCCGGCTCTGATCCGATCGCAGGGAAGCGACCGGAAGAATCGGTCGGCGCACGCACAACACGGGGTGCGCGATGTCATCAATGACCACGCGAAGGATCGCGTCGACGGTGTTTCCCTCCGGGTTGGCCGGTGAGCGAAGGGACGACCCCCTGCGGTTCGACCGTCGCCGGGCGGAACGCCACGGGGTGGGCGGCGAGGCGGTCGCCGTTTTCACCGACGAGCCGGGACCGGGCAAGATTCTGAAGGTTTGCTTGCTGGATGCGAGCGAATCGGGCCTTGGGGTGCGGAGCCCGGTGCCGATCGCGCCGGGCGCGGCGTTCTCACTCATGCCGGACAAGACCGTTTGGCCGCGGCATGTCGGGATCGTCGTGCGGTGCGAGCGCGACGGGGACGGGTACAAGCTGGGCCTGCGGAGCAAGGCTCCGCGGACCGCGGCTTAGAGCGCGAAGCTCTGAAACTAACGATGGCCTCCCCGGGCTCCGTTACCGGCCCGGGGTTGTCCATTTTTCAGCACCCGGCGTCCCAGCGCGCGAAGAACAGGATCACGTCGTCGCTGTCAACGCCGCCGTCGGCGGTGACGTCTGCCGCGGGATCGGCGGCGTCCCACGCGCCGAAGAAGGAGATCACGTCGTCGCTGTCGACCGCGCCATCGCGGGTAAAGTCGCCGATGCACCGAGCGGGGGCGAGCGAGAGCCTCCAGGCCTCGCCTGCGCCCGAGGGGTTGAAGCCGTTGCCGGTGATGACCCGGCCATCGGCGGAGACGGCGCGGGCTTCGGTGAGCTTCCAGCCGGTGAGATCGGCGCCGGCGTCGGTCGCGAGCTGCTGGAGGTCCCGCATCCCGTTCGCGGCGTCCCAGATGAACGCACGCCCCTCGCTGCCGCAACCGAAGGGACCACAAGGTCCGGCGATTGAGGCGCGGCCGACGACGACGGAGCCGTCGGCGCTGACTCCGTACGCCCAGCTCTGGAACGCGCCGGTCGGGAGGTCGCCGAGACCGATCAAGCCCTGGCCCTGGCGCCAGAGGAATGCTTCCGCGCCCTGCGGGGAGTTGGTGCTGCGCGACCACCCCACTACCACCGAGCCGTCGGCGTTGACCGCTTCCGCCGCGCTGTTGGGTTCGAAACCCGCGGCGTTCGGGAGTGTTTCGAGATTCTGGGGCTGGCCGGCGTCGACCCAGCGGGCGGCGCGAGTTCCGTTCGCGACGCGCCCGATGCCCACGGCAACGCGACCGTCGTCGCTGACCGCGTAGGCGTAGCACTCCGCGGCACCGCCCGCGAGATCGTTCAGCGGCGTGAAGACGCCGGACGGGACGTGGTAGCGCCAGGCTTGGGTCCCGAGCGCGGACTCTCCGATACCGACGACGACCGTGCCGTCGTCGCTGATGCCGCGGGCCACGCCGCGTGGGGCGCTGCCGCCGGGCAGGTCGCCGATGAGGGTCATGCCCGAGCTGGCGGACCAGACGAACGCTTGGGAGCCGAGGGGATTGAACGCGCCGTAGTCCGCGACGCCCGCGACGATCGAACCGTCAGCGGATGCGCCGTGGGCCCGCGCGGAGGGGCCGGTGGTGGTGCCGAACAGCGGCTGCGCACCGCTCTCCTGGGTCCACAAGAGACCGTCGAGCACGAGCGAGAAGCCCGACCCGCCGACGACGCTCGCGCCGACGACGACCTCGCCGCTACTGGAAAGTCCCCACGCTTCGCTGTATGCGCCACCGCCGGGGAGATCGCCGAGGGGCTCGAAGGTCACTTGCCCGAGCGCAGAGGGCGCGATGGCGAACGGAACAAACAGATACACGAGTTTCATTCGGGTCCTCCTCCCCCCGCTCCGGCGGGGACTCGCGGAGCGTACCAGAGGATGCCCGCGATGGGAACGGCTCAGCAGCCGGCGTCCCAGCGCTCGAAGAACGCGATGACATCGTCGCCATCGGTCACGAAATCGGTGTTGAAGTCCGCGAACCCCTGGTCCCATCGCTGGAAGAACTCCGCGACGTCGTCGCCGTCGACGGCCCCGGAGCAGTTGAAGTCGGCGGGGCACTCTCCGGAAACCCCGACGGCCTGAACCAGCAGAGAGCCGCGGGCGCACCCGGAAGCGCTGCGCGAGTACGAGTACTGCATGGTGCCCTGGACGGCGCAACCGATTCTGAAGAGCGCCACCGTGCCGGGCAGTGTTCCGTCGAACACACCGTCGAACGGGGCCACATCGGTGAAGTCGATCGCGCGGATCTCGCCGTCGAAGTACCCGGCGCCTTCGAGCTCGAACCAGGACCCCATCGCTTCCACGCGGATCTGATCTCCGCCGGGGTCCGAGATTGTGAACTCCGCGGAGGCACGGCCTCTGAGGTCGGCCGGACCCACGACAAAGCGGGACGTCGCGGTGCCGCCCGGAGAGGCGAATCCTGGCTCGAGAACCGCTTCACCGAACGAGTCGCCCAGGCGTACCAACTCGGCGCTCGTGAACACGCCGTCGAAGTTCCGCGCGCACGGAGGCGAGCACGACTCGGGGCACGGCCCGGAGCACGGGTAAGGGTCGGGGCAATCGCACACGCGCCCGCACTCCCAGCCCACGGCGAGGGCTTGGTGCCCGGCGCCACCGGTGACCGGCGCGAGGTCGTCGACGACCAAGCCCAACCCTCCCTGCGCACATGCGACCCGCGCGAGCACGCTCGCGGAGAGCCAGCAGACGACGATGGAGGGGTGTTGGCGCACGGGCTTCTGAGGAATCCGACGGGAGCGTATCCGCTCGCGGCAAAGTCGCAACATGGAACGTGCTATTCTCGGGCCTTCCTCGAGAAACCTTTTTGTACCGCCTCGCCCGAACCTCGACGCAGAAGAGGAGTTACCGAACGATGCCCGATCAACCTAAGGCGTTTCGCGACCTTCCCTTCATGGGAGTCATCCGAGTCAACAACGAGGCCGCGGGGGTCGGGTACCGCATGGGCGACCCAACCTGGTCGAATCTCGGCCAGGGCCAGCCGGAGGTGGGCGATTTGGATGGCGCGCCTGCGCGGTTTCGCGCGCTCGACATCGATCCCGCGGACCACGCCTACGGGCCTGTCGAGGGGCTGCCCGAGCTGCGGCAAGCGGTCGCGGACCACTACAACCGCCTGTACCGGGCCGGCTCGGCCTCGAAGTACACGGTCGACAACGTGGCGATCGCCGCGGGCGGGCGTCTGGCGCTCTCGCGTATCGGCGCGACGCTGGACCGCATCCGTCTGGGCTATTTCACGCCCGACTACACGGCGTACGAGGACCTGCTAACGACGTTCCCCTCGATCGATCCGGTGCACATCCCGCTCACCGCGGCGAACGGGTTTCGCATCGGGGCCGATGAGTTAAAGGCGCTGGTGCAACGGGAGAAGCTCCGGGCGCTCCTCATCAGCAACCCGTGCAACCCGACCGGAGCCGTGGTTCGCGGAGCAGACCTCCGCGCGTGGACGGAGCTTTCGCGCTCGCTCGGGGTGACGCTGATCATGGACGAGTTCTACTCCCACTTTCACTACGAGCGCGTGGGGGTGCCCGCGGCCGGGCCGGTTTCCGCGGCGGCGTGCGTCGAGGACGTCAACAGCGACCCGGTGGTGATCGTCGACGGGCTCACCAAGAGCTTCCGGTATCCGGGGTGGCGCGTGGGATGGGTGGTTGCGCCCTCGTCGGTGATCCGTTCGCTCACCGCGGCGGGGAGTTTCTTGGACGGCGGGCCGTGCCGCCCTATTCAGCGGGCCGCGATCCAGGTGCTCCAACCCGAGCGTGCGGACCAGGAGACGCGGGCGGTGCGGGTGAACTTTGCCGCGAAGCAGCGGATCACGGTGGATGCGCTTCGTGCACTCGGCGTGAAGTTTCACGGCGAGTCGTGCGGGACGTTCTACGCGTGGGGGGACGTGTCGGGGCTGCCGGCGCCGTTGAACACCGGGGTCGGGTTCATGAGGCAGGCGTTCAAGCATCGGGTGCTGACGGTGCCCGGGGAGTTTTTCGACGTGAATCCGCGGCGGACCCGCGGCGGCGAGTCTCCGCTGACGGGCTTCGTGCGGTTCAGCTTCGGTCCGCCGCGCGCGAACCTCGAGGCGGGGCTCTCGCGGCTGGGGGAGATGGTGCGCACGGCGCGCTGAACGTTGTAGACTGGCGGGATGAGAACCCTCCTGATCCTCGTGCTGACCGCGACGGCCCTGTTGCTCACGGCGTGCTCGTCGCCGCCTCGCAACTCGGTGACGAACGGGTCGCTGCTGGTGATCGGCGGTGGGCTCGATGACGACAACAAGCCGGTGTACGAGCGGTTCATCGAGCTTTCGCGCCGTGCCGCGCCCGGCGGCAAGCCGCACATCATCATCGCGACCGCTGCGAGCGGGGACGAACCGGGCAACGCGCAGGGGAAGACCGAGTCCATCCGGGCGTACTGCGGGGACGCGAGGATTTCGACGATCGGGAGGGATACGCCCGCGGCGGAGGCGGTTGCGATCATCGACTCGGCGTCGGCGATGTTCTTCACGGGTGGCGACCAGAAGCGCATCACCGCGAAGTACCGCCCGGACGGAGCGGACACGACACCGGAGCGGGAGGCGATGCTGCGACTGCTCCGTCGCGGCGGGGTGATCGCGGGGACGAGCGCGGGTGACGCGATGATGGGCGAGGTGATGTTCTTCACCGGACGCAGCGCGGAAGCGCTGGGAATCCGGTCCACGCGGACGCAGCGCGCGGCCGATGACGACGCCGACGAGAAGCGGGAGCAGACGCCCCTTGGGCCGCAGATCGGGCGCGGGATGGGGATGCTCAGCCTCGCGATGACCGACTCGCACTTCTTCGAGCGGCACCGTTTCGGGAGGCTGGTCGCCGCGCTCGAGCAATCCGGCACCAGGCTCGGCATCGGGGTGGGCGAGGACGCGGCGGTTGAGGTTGACCTCGCAACGGGTGAACTCCGCGGCGTAAGCGTCGCGGATTCACTGCTCGTGGATGTCGGCGCTTGTGTGCGCGAGGGCGTCGCGCGGCGGGGCGTGCGGGCGAAAGTCATCGGGCAGTCGGTGCGGGTCTCGCTGCCCGCCCGGCTGGCGTCCGCCCCGGATCGCTCGATGAAGGTGCGGCCGGCGGAGCTCGACGAGATCGCGGAGGTCGAACCCGGTCAGAACAGGCAACTGGCGTCGTGGCGTTTCTTCTGCAGGGCCGAGCGCGAGGCAGGGCGGACTTTCGTGCTGAGACTCGACGGCTACCAGCAGTTCGGCTGGAAGCATGGCGACGAGAGCGTGGTGGACATCGAGCCGCTCGCGGCCCCCAAGCCCTGACACGACCTCAGCATCCGGCGTCCCAGCGTTCGAAGAAGGCGATCACGTCGTCGCCGTCGACGCCCGAGTCGCCGTTCACATCGGCGGCCGGAAGGCCTCCATCCCATGCGCCGAAGAACGCGATGACGTCGTCGCCGTCGACGCCGCCGCTGTTGTCGAAATCCGCGGGGCACAACGGGCTCGCGTCGAGGCGGACGTTGTCGAAGTCGACCTCGATACCGGGGGCGTCGGGGGTGCCGGCGATGTTGAGGTTGATGAGTCGGATGGAGATCGGCTGGCCGATGCGCGGGTGGGAGGCGGGCGCGTCGAAGACGAGCTCGCGCTCGCGGAACTCTCCCTCGGGGATCGACGCGCCGACGGGGTCGCGGAGCTCGGCGACAACGAGGCCACCCGCGAGAATCTGCATTGAGTAACCCGGGAACCCGTCGAGATCGAAGAAGAAGTTGAAGGGCGGGGCGGCGATTCCGGAGGCGATGTTGCCGACGGCGACGCGGAGGGTGTACCGGGTGTCGGGCGCGACGGTGCGCGGCAGTTGTTGGACGAGTCCCACTTCACCCCCGCCCCGATCGCCTTCGAGGTAGAGCAGCGCGACGTGAACTCCCTGTGGAGCTCCCGCGGGGAAGTACGTGCTATTCGTGGGATTCAGGCAGCCCACGGCGTCCCGGTTCTGGTCGACGATCCCCATGGGGTCGTGGAGCGTCCAGCCGAAGGGGACTCGGATGGTCCAGAAGTTCGGCGGGGCGGGGTCGGACTCGAAGCCGGGGTTGACGATCGGGATGGGTTGGGCGAGCGCGGCGGTTGCGGCACAGAGCGCGAGAACGGCTGTCTGCTTCATGGATGTTCCTCCCCTCACAACGCGGAAAGCGGGCGCGCGGTCCGCCACGGACCGCGCGTTTTCATGGAGAGCGGGGAACATCGGCCCGTGTGACGGGAAAATCCTGCTGGATCAGCCGATCAGGATCTCGCCCTCGGCGATCGCGCCGATTCCGCGTTGGGCATCGGTCGCGCGGGCGAAGACGCTGTAGACGCCGGGGGCGAAGCCGCGGACGGAGGTGGTGAGGCTGTAGACCCCGGCGGCACCGGCGCGTCCCTTGCCGAGCAACCGATCGGTGGTCTGGAACTCGCCATCGCCGTTAAGGTCGATGAAGAAATCGACGCCCTTGACGGTTCCGTCGGGGTCGGTGACACCGTTGGCGGCGAGCGTGAAGGGCGTCCCGTTGACGACCGCGACATCGGGCGCGACGATCGACTCGATCACGGGGGGCGCGTTGATCCGGACCTGGACGCTGACGGGGGCCGAGTGCGTGCCGCTGTTGTCGGTGGCCCAGGCGAAGACGGTGTTGAGCCCGACCGAGAAACCACCGGTCGAGGCGACGAGCGAGAAGCCGCGCGACGTCGACTCTCCGAGCAGCGTGTCGGCCTCGGGGTCGAAGGCGCCGTTGCCGTCGTCGAGGAAGTACTGCGCGTTGACGATCGTGCCGTCCTTGTCCTTGGGCGACTTGCCGGTGAGCGTCACGTTCTCGCCGCGGTTGGCGATGATGAGCGGCTTGGCGGCGACCGAGGGCATCGTGGGCGCGGCGTTGGTGATGGTGACGACGGTGGAGACGGGCGCGGATGTGCCGCGGTCGCTGTCGGTGGCCACGGCGAAGAACGTCGTGTCGCCGAGGGAGAAGCCCTTGGTGAGGACGGTTGCGGTCCACTGGCCCTCGGCGTTGCGTTTGCCCTTGCCGGCGAGCCTGTCCACGGCGGTGTCGAGGGACCCGTTCGCGTCCACGTCGCGCCAGAAATCGACGGTGCGAACCAGGACATCGTCGGCGGCGGCGCCGGCGATGAGCTGGAAGCTCCCGGCCCGCTCGGCCGAGTCGCTGGAGGCGTCGAAGCCGGTGACGGTCGGGGGCGCGTTCACGCGGAGGGTGACGGAGGCGGGCTCGGAGAAGAGGCCCGCGTTGTCGAGGGACCTCGCGAAGAACGTGTAGGTCGCGGGGCTGAAGGCGGTGGTGTCGACCGAGAGGGCGAACTTGGAGGGCACGTTGTCGGAAGACCCCAGGAGGGTGTCGGTCGAGGCGTCGAAGGCCCCGTCGCCGTCGTCCTTGAAATACTGAACGGAGACGATCGTCCCGTCGCGATCCCGCACGCTCGAGGCGGTGAGAATGATGGGCGTGCCGGCCGAGGGGAGCACGCGGACGCTTGCCTTTACAGCGCCCACGCTGGGCGGGAACGCTTCGACCCGAACGGTCGTGGAGACCACTGCGCTGAAGAGTCCGTCGCTGTCCACCGCACGGGCGTAGAACCGGTGGGTCCCGAGCCCGAAGCCCGCGGCCTGGAAGGTCGCGCTGAAGCGTTCGGCGGAGTTTGTCCCGCTCACCACGAGCTGGTCGCGCCCCGGGTTGAACTGGCCATCGAGATCACTGTCATACCAATACTGCACGCTCTCGACGCGCCGATCCGAGTCCAGCGCATCGTTGGCACGGAGCGTGATGAGCGCGGACTGGCCGACGACGGAGTTGCGGGATTCGACGCCGCCGAGGGTCGGCGGCACGGCGACGACGTTGACGGTGAGGGTGTCTTCGATGAAGTTCGGCGTGGCGGTGGTGCTGTCGACCGCGGTGGCGCGGACCGTGACGGTGGTGGTGCCGCTGCGGTTGGTGACGTACGAGAGGCTCAAACGACCGTCGATGATCTGGGCTGAAACCAAGGTGGGGTCGGCCGCGGTGACGGTGTAGGTGAACTTGTCTGCGCGAGAGACGTCGGTGAAGGAGATCGTGTTCGCCGCGGTGGGCGTGCCGGGCAGCGTGAAGTTGCGCAGCGGCATCTTGTCGAACGAAGCGTTGAGTGCGGAAGCGTCGAAGACAGAGACGGCGGCCATGGCGTCAACCACGGTCATGCCGTCGCCGAGGACGCGTCCGAAGACGGTGTACCCGCCGTCCTGGCGGTCGAGCGCGGTGTTGTCGCGGACGTTGACGAACCACTGGCTCAGCGAGAAGTTCGGGGCGTTGCCGACCTTGGACGCGGCGATGGTGCCGCGGAGGTTTGATACATCGGGCTCGATGACGACGGGGGGGAAGTTGGGGACGGTCGTGTAGGAGGGCGCGTTGCCGAACCCGCCGCCGACGAGGAAGAGCGACTGGCCCTGATCGTTCTTCTGGTTCTGATGGATGATGGAGTTGTCGTACAGGTCGCCGTCGGCGTAACGGAGGAAGTTGGTGACGTTGTTGGGGGCGCGGGAGTCGAGGAGCTGCGCATAGAACGTCCCGAGCACGGACTGGAACTTGACGATGGTGCCCGTGAGATTCGTGTCACCGAAACGGCCGGCGAGCTCGACCACGGTCCCGGGGGCGTTCTGGTTAACGGTCACGTCGTCGAAGTCGTCGACGACGGCGGCGCTCAGAAGCTGGCGCGGTTCAAGGTGGGTGAAGGCGGCCGCGCCTTCAAGCAAGCTCCGGAGCCTCTCGCGTACGGACATGGAATAGCGGCTGCGCATTGTGGTTTGCTCCCTGACACCCGGACCTGCACGGGATTGATACGCCCGGCCGACTGCGGTGGTTGCTCACACCGGAACGGCGTCGGGCCTCGCAGAGAATCATAAGCGGTCGGGCGGCCCGAACTGCGGCTCCTCACGGGCGGCGTGCGGAGCAAAGATCCACATGTCCTGTCGTGAGAACGAGCCGGGTGCGTGAGTGACTCTCTAGAAGGTGAGATTGCCGGAAGCGACGGACCGGGTCGGGACCGCGTACCCAGCGGAGGAGTAGACCTCCGAGGCACGGAGCAAGAGGTCGTAGCTGCCGTTGTCCGCGGTGTTCCAAGTGCCTCCGGGGGCGCCGAAGGAATACACCACCGTGTACTCCCACCGGCCGTTCACGCGGCTGGCTGTCTTTGAAACCAGCGAGGCGACGCTCAGATAGTTGTTGGGGCCACGGAACTCGAGGTCGCCCGCTCCGATCGCGTCCCAGCTGACGAACGCTCCGGGGCCGGTGATGTACTTCATCGTGAGCGTCGCGGTGGTTGTGCCCGAGGTGGCCTGAAGGCCGACGTACTCGGCCGTGGGCGTGCTGAAGTAGAGGTTGTACGTTTGGAGGTCGCGCGGCTGGATGAGGTAGCCCGAGTTGTCGAAGACGGCCGAGGGCTGCATGCGGAGCGCCCAGGCGCCGGTTTCTTCGTGGTCCCATACACCCGCGCTCGGCGCGGCGAAGCGGTAGGTAGCGAGGATCTGACCCGCCGCGGGGATGGAGCGGGCGATGAGCGACCCCTGGATGACCGACGTGCCGTGTTCGAGGGTCACGTCACCGTCGCTGACGCTGGACCACGAGATGCCCAGGGACGCGCCCGCCGCGTCGGTGTAGCGAATGACCACATCGAAGTTGGTGCTCGCTTCGCTGACGGTCTCGCTGACGCGTGCGACGGTGGGCGCATCGAACCAGAGGAAGTTCGACCAAGGGTTCTGGACGGCCATCGTGCCGCCGCCGACGGTGGAGACGGTGCCAGCCAGAAGCCTCAGCGCGTAGGTGCCGTTGTCGGTGGAATCCCAACGCCCGAGGCGGGCGGGGAAGTCGTACGTCACCGTCAGCGAGTGGGCGCCTTGCTCGGGGAGGCCGACGAGTGTGCCGCCCTGCCAGAACCCGCCGGCGCCGAGGAGCACCACGTCGCCGTCGCCGATGGAGGTTGGAACGACGGACGCGGAGTTGTTGATGCGGAAGGTCGCGCGGAGGGCCTCGTTAAAGGTGCCGGTGTTGTCGGCGGCGACCTGAATCGAGGTCAGCACAGCGCTCGGGGCGGTGTCCGCGACGTCTTCGACCGTCACGGTGAAGGTGTCTTCCACGAAGAGCGAGGTGTTGTTGATCGAGGTGGCGCGGACGGTGACCGTGGTCGAACCGGTCTGATTGGCACCGAAGTTGAGGTTCAGATAGCCGGAGATGACCGAGGCGCTCACCAGCGACTGGTTGCCGACGGTCACTGAGTAGGTGAACTCGGACCCGCGGGTGATCTCGGAGAATCCGATGGTGTTCGACGTCGAGGGCAGCGTCCCTTCGGTGTAGTTGCGGAGAGGGATGTCGGAGAACGCACCCTCGAGCCACTCGAGGGCGTAGCGGCTCTGCGCGGCGATGCTGTCGACGACGGACATCCCGTCGCCCAGCACCCGACCGAAGACGGTGAACCCGCCGTTCTGGTTGTCGAGGTTCGCCGAGTTGTTCGCCAGGTTGAAGAACCACTCGGTGGTGGCGCTGTTGGGGTTGCTGCCGAGCTTGGCCATCGCGATCGTGCCGCGGATGTTGCTGGTGCTGACGCTGAACTCGTTGGTGATGGCGGGGAAGGCGGGGACGTCGAGGAACGTACCGGCATCGGCGTAGCCGCCGCCCTGGACGATGAAGCCGGGGACCGAGCGATGGATGATGGTGCCGTCGTAGAGGTCGGCGTCGGCGTAGCGCCAGAAGTTGGTCACTGTGATCGGCTTCTGGGCGTCGTACATCAGGACGTCGAACTCGCCGAGTGTGGAGACAAAGGTCGCCACGCTGATGTCGGTGTCGTCGTAGCGTCCGTCGAGGGCGATGATCGAGGGCCCCTGGTTGCGATCGACGCGGATGTCGCTGATGTCGTCGGTGACGGCGACAGAGAGCATCTGGCGGGATTCGAGGGCGCAGACCGTCTGGTCGGACCCTGCACCGAGAAGCAGGCGGGAGATCAAAGAAGGACGGCGGTTGGCGGTGGTGTTCATCGCTTCGATTCCTCAGTCTCGGAGTACGGATACGGCGGACGAGCGCCGACGGAAGTCGGTTCGGTGTCTGTGGCCCGAATTGTTGCACCCCGAGCCCAGAAATCGAGCACCGGACACCCGGGAACGGGCGTGATCCGACCGCGGGGCCTCCGATCGGCCCTTCCAGAACCCTTACTTTGCGTTCGGGGCCTTTGTCGGCACGGGCTTGGAGGGCTCGTCCTCGTCGACCGTCAGTCGGTCGAGCATCGTGCCCATAAGGGCCGTGGCGACCGACCCTCCCCCGCCGCCGTTGACCATGATGCGCGGGGTGATCTGGATCTTCTGTTCGCCGACGAGCTTGAGGACCTCGATCAGCGCGGCGTTACTCTTGCCGATCTGCTCGGCAATCTGCTTGTACGCCTCGGCCTGGGCGGTGGACTTGATTTTGGTCGATTCGGCCTCGGCCTTGGCCTCGATGACCTTCTTCTTCTGGTTTTCGTCGGCGATCTTCACGTCGTAGGTCGCGGTGGCGAGCTTCTTCTCCTCCTCGGCTTCCTGCGTCGCGCGGCTGAGTTCCTTTTTCTGGTTCGCGGCCTTCTGCTGCTCCTGGAAGGTCATCTGCTCCTGCTTGGCGATCTCGCGGTCGGTCTGCGTCTTGAGGAGGGCACCGAGGCTCGTTTCGTCGCCGACGTTGCCGATGCGCACCGCGGTGATGGTGACCCCGAAGCGGGCCATCTGGGCCTTGAGCATCGCCAGGGACTGCGACTCCTGGTGGGAGCGCTGCTGCACGTAGTCGAGGGCTCGGACGCTCTCGGCGTTGTTACGGAAGATCGCGCGGACCGCGGAGTTCAGCGCGTTGCGGAAGCGGTCGTCCTCGTCGTTGCCGAGCTTGGCCACCACGATCGGCGCGTTCTTGGGTTCGATGAGGTACTCGACCCGGACGTCGACCGGGAAGGTGAACCCGTCGCTGGTGCGGACGGTGATCTCGCGCTCCTCGCTCGCGGCGTGGGAGACGGTGCCGTCCGACTTGGAAACGGGATTGGTCGCGGCGGCGGCGGTGTAGTGGGCGATCATCTGTGTCGACCACATCTCGGTGACGTTGATCGCGTCGGTGTTCAGCGCGTACTTGCCGGGCAGGAGCACCTCCGCGCGGATCCCCATCTCGCCCTCCTTGGCGAACATGAGGACCTCTTCGATGGGGGCCGAGCCGGGGTCGGGCGTGGGGCCGGGCGGGACATCGGTCTTGACCTGGACGCTCGGGTGGGCGCCGTAGTTGGCCTTGAGCACCGCGACCTCACCGGGTTTGATCTCGGTCTGCGGCTCCATCTTGATGCGGAAGAGCTGGGTGTTCAACCGGTACTTCCCGGGCTTGAGCACCGAGGCCTGCTTGCCCTTGTACCCGTTGCCCGCGGTCAGGAAGTGCTTGGCGTCGAGCATCTTCTGGAACTCGTCCGCTTTGAAGTCGGGGGCGAAGAGCTGGTCTCGCTCGAGCGGGAGGCCGTCGGCTGCTTCCATAAGACCCACCTTGTCGGAAGGGACCTCGGTCAGCGGGACGGTTTGCACGGAGTAGACCACCGGCCAGTACCCAAAATGCCACCCCGGCGGGAGGACGTCCGCCTGGACGCCCATCTCCCCGTTGACCGCGATGATCTTGCCTTGTTGCAGGGACTTTCCGAAGGCGTTCTTGCTGACGATGCCGACCATGTCTGAAGAGACGTACGTGATGGAACTCCCGACGACCCCCAGCAACAGCACGATCAACGCTCCAACGGCGAGCGCCTTCCTGGGCGCGCCCCCTGGAACTTTCGGCATCGCCACCATGAGGCAACCCGCAGCGGCCAGACTGATCCCAAATACGAGGATGCCCATGAGAAAACTCCAGCGCGGAATCCACCGCAGGGTGAATATCGGCTCGGGCGAACTCCGTTCTGCATGGCGGGACGCGAATGTGCTTGGCGTCCGGCGCAGGTCTCGGTACACTGGGTTGAGTCGCGGGGAGTTCTTCTCCGCAGACGCGGGTTCTTGAACCGAGGCCAACCGTTTATTCAAGTTCGAAATGGGGTTCTATGCCCACCAACGCACGCAGAGCCTTCACGCTGATCGAGCTCCTTGTCGTCATCGCGATCATCGCGCTCCTCATCGGCCTGCTGCTCCCGGCCTTGGGGAAGGCGCGCGAGTCTGGGCGAACGCTCAAGTGCCTCTCGAACATCAAGCAGATTGGTTCGGCCGCGGTGAACTACGCGCAGGACAACAAGGAGCAGATCTGGCCTGTGGCGTACCGCGACGCGCAGGGGCGGCGGTTCTGGCCGCCCGAGAGCGAGCCGGATCCGGCGGACCGCAACGTCGCCCTGTGGGCGCAGCGGGTGGAGAACACGATCCGCGTGCCCGGGCTGCTCTTTGACTACGTCGACAACGCGCATTACATCGCGGAGTGCCCGACCAACAAGCGGAAGAACACCAACCCGGCGTTGGCGGAACGGACCAACTTCTGGGGCGACCGCTCCGGCGTGAACTTCGACTACACGATGCTGGACGAGTCCGAGGGCGTCAAGCTTTCGTCCAAGCCCATGGTCGGCTGGATCCCGGCGAACCAGAACAACGCGTCCCGCGTCCTCCCCACGGGTGTCGCGACCCTGGTGCAGCAGTTCCACCACGTGCCGTTGTACTTCGAGGAGAGCAGCGTCATCTGGAATCAGCAGTACCGGGACGGGATGTTCGGCAACGAAGACCAGCTCACATCGCGTCACGCCAAGAGCGGGCACTGCGCGTTTCTCGACGGTTCGGCGCGGCTCCTGAAGGAACTGGGCTCAGACGGGAAGGACGGGGACGGGGCCCTCCGCAACCGCAACGTCGACTTCGAATGCCTGGACCTGTACATCAACGCCAAGGGCTTGAACTCCACCTGGATCTCGATCTCGGACAACGACTGGCGCTTCAACGTGGTGCAGGGGTACGGCTGGATGAACGGGGTGCGCTGAATCAGCCGCCGCGGGTGAGCTGAAGAAGCACGAGTTTCCTCCACCAACGCCCGCCGGGTGCCGACGCGCCGGGAGGCGGGCGTTGCGTCAATCCGGCGCGTAGTCCTTCGGCCACCGCCTGGACGCGATCGGTGTCCTCTCCGGCGTGCATAAACGCGCGGACCGCCCCGAGCGCCACTCCGAGCCATTTCCAGAACCCCACGCCGTGGCGGCGGGCCATCCAGACCCAGTTGCGGGTCGCCAGCCGCAACCACCGAAGGCTCTTTGCCGCGGCGGCAGGGCTGTCGTGCCACACGGTCCACTCGGGGTCGTAGAGCACCCGGTACCCAAGGCCGAGCAGGGTGAGCGCGAGGTCCGCATCATTGCGGTAGAGGAAGTAGCCGCTCTCGTACCCACCGGCGCGACGCCACGCGTCGGCGCGAATCAGGTTGCCGCAGCCCATCATCGGGAGGGCGTCAGTCGGGTTGATCACGTGCGGCCACTCGCGCACGCCGGTGCGGGGGTGCGTCGGGCTGAGCGCGACCGCCCCGAGCATGCGGTCCGCGCGTGCGGCGGCGAGCGCGAGGTGCAGAGCGGTGGGCTCGGGCCATGAGTCGTCGTCCAGGATCAGGAGGAACTCGCCCGAGGCGATCGACGCGCCGGAGTTGAACGCCGCGACACCGGTGTTCTCGTTCAGCGCGAGCACCCGGTGGCGGCCGGCGAGGAGATCGGAGGCGGCCTGTGCGCAGCCATCGGAGGACCCGTTGTCGACCACGATGATCTCGTCAACGCCCGGTGTCTCGAGCAACCGCCGGAGCGTGTGGAGGAGGGCCTCACGCCGGTTGTACGAGACGACGATGGCGCTCAGGCCGGGCACGTGCTCAGGGCTTGGCCTCGATCTGCGACTCGACCCGCGCGGGTGCCTTGGACGGTGCGGGGAAAGGCCGGATCCCCGGGGACCGCGCGGCGACCTTCAGGGCCAGGCCGAAGCCCTCGCGGAAGACACGGAACGCCTTGGTCATCGTGGGCAGCGTTTTCGGTTCGCGGACGAGGTAGCCCTCGGTGGTGATCTCGATGAGCACCTTGCCACGGAACCAGGAGGTCGGCCAGCCGGTTGGGACGATGGCGACGTCGGCGGTGCGGCTGACCGCTCCTCGCCACGCGGCGCCGAGGGAGTCCCGGATCAGGTGGCCGCCGAGCCCGCGTTTGCGCCACCGCTTCCAGTCGGCGGGCCAGGAGAACTTGAGGAGTTTGAGGTTGCGTCGGAAGACCTCGAGGCCGGCGATGTGGCTGCGGAGCAGCGGGTGAACAAACAAAGTGGCCTGCGGGCCGAAGCGGGCGAGTTGCTCACGCACGGCGTCGGGGAGTGTCGCGTGGGGCATAAATCCAAGGGGCTTGAGGACGTGCTTGGGCTCGACCTGTTCGAACTTGCCCGAGATCGCGTCGCGCAGGCCACGCATGTGCAGTTCGGCGAGATCGTCCAGGCCCATCATCGTCTGGGCGACGGCGCGGCGGACTTCGATCATCGCGCGGTTGAAGCGGGCGATGCCGCCCAGCCTCATCACCTGCATGTGCGAGAAGCAGTTCCGCGCGTTGTAGTACCGGGTCCAGAGCGCGTAGCGGCGATCGCCGGGCGGATGGAAGGCCCGGCTGCGCGGGGCGCCGCGGACCTTCAGGCCGGTCTTGTGCGTCATCTGCACGCACCAGTCGACGTCGTCGTAGTAGATGAAGTTGTCGGGGAAGAGCCCGGTCTTCTCGATGGCCTCGCGGCGGACCAGCGCGGAGCATGCCGCGACGTAGTGGGCCTTCACGAGGAACCGGCGGTCAACGTCTCCGGACGCCGCGACGTAGAACGCGCCGTGGCGCTTGTCGATGCGGCCGCCGCACTCCCACATGCGCCCGGTGCCGGTGTCGCAGAGCGCGGAACCGACGGCGCCCACGTTCGGGCAGCGCACCATCACGCGGACAAGCTCCCGGAGGGCGGCGCGCGAGACGCGCGCATCCGAATCGAGCCACCAGACAAAGTCCGGAGCGCCGAACTTGCCGGTGAGCCCCTGCCCCGAGAGCACGTAGGACATTCCGAGGTTGAACCCGCCCGAGCCGCCTGTGTTCTTCTCAGAGCGCACGAACTCGATCTGGAGTCCGTCGGGCACGCGCATGGTCGAGAGCGGCTCGTTCGACGCGTTGTCGACCACCACTCCCCACATCTGGATGTTCGGGAGCTTCTGGCGGGCGAGGTCCCCGAGAAGTTTCTCGCAGTCCTCGCGCCGGTTGAAGCAGGGCATGACAATCGCCACCTTCCAAGGTCCGCTCCTTGCCGCGCTGGGCTGCTGCGAAACCGAGGACGGAGACTGAGCCGTGGGATTGGCGAGGGTCGTCATAAAGGCCTCAAGTATAGCAACGATCCGCGACAACCGAACAGCGACCGGACACAAGGAGTCTTTCGCGGAGACTGGAGGACGACCCGGGGAGGTGAGATACTCACCGTTCCTCATGACGGCTTTCTGGACATTCGCACGCAGCATGTTCGCCTACTCCCGCCTGCTGGGAGCGGCGATGGTGATGATCGTGCTCTCGTCGTTCACGCTCGGCGCCGGGATGCTCGGCGCAAAGCCGGTGATGGACGCGATCCTGGGCGAGGCGAAGGGCCTCGACGCGTTGGCGACGCTGTGGAACGAGAAAATCCGAGCCAGCGGGACCATCCCGTGGTCCATCGGGAGCTGGCTGACCATCCCGGAGTTCATTCGCAGCGAGCTTCCGAGCGATCCGTTTGTCTCGCTCGTGTGGATCATGTCGACGCTCGCGGGGCTGACGGTATTCGGCGCGGTCGCGACGTTTCTTCAGGGGTACCTGGGTCAGACGGTGGTGAACCGGACGGTGGCGAGCGTGCGCCAGCGGGCGTTCCACGCCGCGCTCCGGTCGCCGCTCCGTTCACTGGCGGCGAGCGGGCCGACGGACACGATCAGCCGCATCGTCAACGACACCGGCGTTCTCGCCAACGGCCTGAGCATCCTGCTTTCCAAAGCGTTGCTGCAGATCGCCAAGGGGGTGGCGGGGCTCGTGGTGGCGCTGGCGTACAACTGGCGTGTCACGCTCGTCGCGCTGGCGATCACGCCGGTGTTGTACCAGGTGATCCGCAAGCTCGGCAAGAAAATCAAGCGGGCGTCGCAGGCGACACTGCGCAGCCAATCCGGGCTGTACTCCGCGGCGGCCGAGAGCCTTCAGGCCCACAGGGTGGTGAAGGTGCACGCGGCGGAGCGCTACGAGTCCGGGCGCTTCCACCGCATGAACCGCGAGATGCTCCGCGAGCTGAACAAGTTGCGGACGGCCAAGGCGCTCGCGAGCCCGCTGACCGAGATGCTGACAGTGCTCATGCTCTGCGGCATGGTGCTCGTGCTGGGGCGGTTCATCATCAACAAGGAACTGAGCCCCTCGGGGTTCGTGCTGTCGATCGCGTCGCTCGCGGTGGCGGGGGCGAGCCTCAAGCCGCTGACAGGGATCATCAACGACATCCAGTCCAGTTCGCCCGCCGCGGACCGGCTGATGCAACTGCTGGAACTCGAGCCCGAGCCGGGCCATCCGCGCCGGGGCGAGAAGCTGCCGCGGCTGCTGCGGCACTCGCGCGAGATCGCGTTCGAGAACGTGAGCCTGACGTACCCGGGCGCGCCAGCGCCAGCGTTGGACGGCGTGACGCTGACCGTGCCGCACGGCCGGCGCATCGCGGTCGTGGGAGGGAACGGCAGCGGCAAGACCACGCTGCTCTCGCTGATCCCGCGGCTGTTCGACCCGGACAAGGGGCGGGTGCTGATCGACGGGGTGGACATCAAGACGGTGGGCGTGCGCAGCCTGCGCGAGCAGATCGGGGTGGTGACGCAGGAGGTCACGCTCTTCCGCGGGACCATCCGCTCCAACATCGTGTACGGGGTCGAGAGCGCGGTGAGCGACGAGCAGATGATCAGCGCGGCGAAGCTCGCGCGGGCCCACGACTTCATCTCGGCGCTGGCATCGGGCTACGACACGCCGGTGAGCGAGCAGGGGCTGAATCTCTCCGGTGGACAGCGGCAGCGGCTGAGCATCGCCCGCGCGTTGCTGCGGGACCCCTCGATCCTGATCATGGACGAGGCGACGAGCATGATCGACGCGGAGAGCGAGATGCATCTTGCTCAGGCGATCGCGGAGTTTGGCGCGGGGCGCACCTGCCTCGTGGTCGCGCACCGCCAGGCGACGATCCTGTCGTGCGACCACATCTTTGTGATGGACAACGGCCGCCTGATGGACCACGGGACACACAAGGACCTGCTCGACCGCTGCGACGCGTACCGCGCGCTGTGGCGCGGGCACGAGGCTCATTAAGCATGCACAGACACGGCGCCGATCCCGAGAACATGACCGCCGAGGACTTCCTCTGCGACTTCTGCGAGAGCTGCTACGCGCCCGACCGGCCGATGGTGGAGGGTCACCGGGGCAGCCTGATCTGCGGGCGGTGTCTGGGGACCTCGTTCGCGGCGTTGTGGTACGCGAACTCCGGCGAGCCCGCGCCCAAGGGTGAGGTCTGCCTGTTGTGCCTGTCGGAGAATGGCGACCCGATCTGGCGGAGCCCGGCGCGAACGACGAGCTTCATCTGCAAGCGCTGCTCGAAGCAGAGCGTGGTGATGCTCGAGCGTGACGCCGACAGCGGCTGGAAGCGCCCGCCGGAACCGTGAGCTGGCGCGATCTGCGTGTCACTCGCGCGGCGCACGAGGCCAGCGGCGGAGCACGAACCTCTCCGCCACGGTCGATACCTGGGCGCCAAGGCCGTAGGGCAGCAGCGAGAAGCCGAGCCCGAACACCACGACCTGCGTTGCTTCGCCGGCACTGAGCCCCATCCCCATCCCGATGGCGGCGCATGCAACGAGCAGGATCACCAGCGCGCCGAGCACCCCGAGAAACCTGCCGCTGAGGGAAGCGCCCGCGCCGAGCACGACGGGCAGCGCCCACACAGCCAGCGCCCCGCCGAGCAGGTAGAGCGGCCCGCCGACCCCAGCGGCGATGATCGCGACCGCGACGGCCTTCTGGCGGATCGTGGAGGGCGGTTGGCCTTGGGGCGGGAGGTACGAAGTGAAATCGTTGAGGTCGTACCCGCGCCCGCACTCTGGGCACACTCCCACCGGGCCGATGCGGCCGTCAAGCTCGTACTGGCAACCGAGGCACGACGGGCTGGAGTTCCGCGGCGGGGGCATGCAGTTGTGATTCTACGGCCGCCGCTCGGCCGCGCGTGCATGCCCTTCAAGCCGCTCCATGCGAGCCAGCGCCGCGGCGTCGGATCGGAGCTGAGCGGCATCACCCTCGATACGCATCCACGTGCGTGCCCGCAGGAACGTGAACACCGAGAGGCCCGCGCGGAAGCGGGACGTGCCACCGGTGGGGAGCGTGTGGTTGGGCCCTGCGCCGTAGTCGCCCAAGATTTGTGTGGCGTAGGGGCCAAGCGCCACGCCCG
>JBMOHX010000019.1:0-21635 GCA_049317625.1 Phycisphaerales bacterium | reverse complement strand
GCACGCCGCCGAAGTCGAATCGCTCCGACCAGTTGAAGCCCCGCTTCACCTCCTGATCGTCGGTGGTGATCATCCAGTGGAGGGTGAACGCCTCCGACAAGCGCGGGCCGCGCGGCGCCGGGGCCTCGGGCTGGGCCGCGACGAGCTCGATACAGCCGCCGATCGGCGCGAGACCGGCGGTCAGCAGCAGGGCGACGAACCAGGTTGCGGGCTTCATCAGTTACTCCTCCGCTGGGCACAGGACGCGCAGCGACCGAAGATCACCACCTCGTGCCCCTCGACCTCGAACCCCGCGGGGACGTCGTCGTGGTAATGGCCGCAGCACCCGTCGATCTCGTAGACCTTGCCGCACACGCGGCAACAGAAATGATGATGATGCCCCTTCCCCGTCACCTCGTACCGAGGCGATTCGCCGGGGATCTCAACCACCTTGACGAGCCCGGCCTCTGCCAGGGCGCGCAGGGCCCGGTAGACGGTCGCAAGCCCCAACCCGCTCACGCTCTTCTGCGCGTGCTCGAGGATCTCTTTCGGGCTCAGCGGCCGCCCCGAATTGTGGAGCGCATCGCGGATCGCGCTGCGCTGGCGGGTTTGGCGCTCGGTGGGCATCGCCCGAAGGGTACGTCAATCCGCGGCGGCCGGATGTGACGGGCGCTTCCGCAACCGGATCAGGAAGAGGAGCGCAACGACGCGTGCCGCGGCGCTCGACCAGAAAACCCACGTGTACGCCCCACCACCGGATCCGCCCGCGTCGAGGATCCCGCCGCCGACGAGCGAGCCGCCGGTCTTGGCGGTCTCGTTCATCGCGGTGAGGCAGGAGAGGACCACGGTGCGGTTCTTGGAGTCGGTTGTCTCGAACTGCTGAAGAAACAGTCCGAGGTCAAACATGCCCCAAACGACCCCGGAGACGAACTGGAACAAGATCAGTGCCTCGGGGCGGGAGGTTGACAGCCACAGCACCGGGAGCGGGACCAGTCCCGCGGCGGCGAAGGCGAGCGGCCTGAGCGAGCCGCGCCGCGCGGCGAATCGGCCCATCCACGGCTGCGCGACGCCCTTGCCGAAGAACCACGCGGCGAGCATTCCCGAGTAGACCATCGGGGAGAGTTCCAATCGCTCGAGCATGAAGGGGTTGAAGTACGGCTGCGCGATCTGCGCCGCAAACCACGCGACGGCCGCGAAGGCCACGAAGCGTCCCGCGGGGCCGCGGAGCAGCGTGGACACCACTTCTTGCGGCGAGAAGCGAGGTTCGCTCGATGGCGGTGCCGCCGGCTCCGTGTACCTCGAAAGGTGCCACACCGACCCCAGCCGCATGACCGCCGCGGCGACAAAGAGCAAGGCTGATGCGCGCAGCCGCGAGGTCGGGTCTTCGCCCGCGAGAGTCATCACCCCGCCGTGCGCGAGCAGCCCCAGCAGCGTGGCGGCCTGGAGAAATCGCAGGCGACGGCCGAAGTAACCGCCCCGCACCCGCTGCGGGATCAGCTTGCCGCACATGGACATCCACGCGGGAGCGCCGAGCATGCCGAAGATCCAGTACAGCGTGACGCACGCGAAGACCAGCGCGCCGGGCGCCCACGCCGCACCGGCTTCGCCTGCGATCCGCATCACCAGCGGCCAGAAAATCGCGAGCGCCGCCAGCGGCACGTACATCGCCGCTTGGAGAAGCGCGGTGACCCACACGAATCGCACGTACGACCCGAAGCGTTGCAGAATCGTCGGCGCGAGCAGCTGGGCCCACGCGCCCACGACGACCGGCGCCGTGAGCACCAGCCCGGCGGCGATCGGCCCCAGTCCAAGCCGCATCACGAACGCGGGGATGAATGACTCACCGAGCCCCACCATGAGGCAGTAGAGCAGCCCATCGACCATGCAGTGATAGAGATCGGCGCGGAGGCGACGAACGGGCTCCGCGGGGTTGTAGCTAGGGAGCGGACGGGCGCTCAAGGCGTTCACTGCCGGGGGGTCGCGTCGAGCGGTCACGAACGCCGATGCGGGGATCGAGTGTAGGAAGCAGCTTGAGCGTTCGAGCCCGTGACGTCACACCAGTCGCGCGGTGGGAACGCCGATCGCCGCGGCAACCTTCATGATGAACGACAGCGAACTCCGCTCCGGATGCCGCTCCAGTCGCGAGATCTGGGCCTGGTCGACGCCGACCTTCGCCGCGAGCTGCTTCTGCGTCAACCCCGCGGCCTTCCTCGCCGCGGCGATCCTGCTCGCGCCGGCGGAGCGCAGCGCCTCGTCAACGTCGGTCCACTCCGCGGCGGAATCCGCGAGCACGCGCTGGGCGCGTTCCGCAGCGCGGACCGTCGCAGCGTCCAGCAGCCTGTTGTACTCGTCGATGGGGACAATCACGGCCGTGGGCTGGCCGTTCTGCATGACGCACGGGTGCGGGATCTGGGTCACGCGTTGGCCTCCGGAACACAGGAGTGACGGGCGCGAACTAAGACCGGGTGATGGGCTCGCACGAGGCGACCAGGAACCCGCCGTTGGGGGCGAGCGCCGGATCGAAGGCGAAGACCATCACGAAGGTGGAGAACACCGCCCGGCGCAGGGTGAGTTGCCCCGGAACGAGCACCGCGGATGAGTGCGCGAACGGATCGGCGTCGAGCCGATCGATCAGATCGGCGAACGCCGCGAGATCGACCGGTCCCAGCCGATGGAGCGACGCGACGACCTCTTCTGAGAGTCGCCAACGCCGGAATCGCTTCTTGGGCCCTGCCTTGGGCACACCCACCTCCACTGAACGCAACGCCCACGCTCCGAGCGTGGCTTGCGTCGCGATGAACCTGTCGAGACCAACCGATCAAGGCGGAATCTCCAAGTGTGCCCCGGAGAATATGTCGTCCGAGTCATACCTGGGATGCTTTCAGGCTTCAAAATCGTCAAATATGACGATCATGCATACGGAACGATCGGTTTCGTCCGCACGCGAACCGTACACCGCACGAACGATTGAGTCAACCCATCGCCTTCAAGATCGCCTGGAGGTCATCCGCGACCTTGATCGGGGGGTTCGAGAACCGCCCGGTGGGCTTCGATGCACCGAGGTCGTGGGAACCTGCCTTCATGTCCGCGCCGGTGTGGTACCCAACGGTCACGTCAGGGTCCTTGAGCACGTGGCCGGTCAGGATACAGGCGACAGTTTCGTTGGGCTTGATGACGCCTTCCTTGAGAAGAAGCCGCGCCCCTGCAACCGAAGCGCCCGACGCAGGCTCGCATCCGAACCCGTAGCGACCGACCAGCGCCTTGTGCTCGACGATCTCCGCGTCGTTCACGCTGCGCACGACCCCGTTCATCGCGTGCAGAGCGCGGAGCGCCTTCGACAGGTTCACCGGGCGGTTGATCTCGATCGCGGTCGCCACCGTGTGGGCCCGTTCGTTGGCGTCGTCCATCCGCTTGTACTCCGCGGCGACTTTCGCGCGATCGAACGTGCCGCGGAGGGAGAGCGGGTTCCCGCCGTGGGGGGTCCAGCGGACGCCGAGTTCGTTGTAGATGCGGTCGAGGGTGCGGGATCCTTGCGCCTGGATGACCGCCAGCCGCGGAATCTTGTTGACCAGCCCCAGGGCCTTGAGCTCGATGAAGGCCTTTCCGAAGGCGGAGCAGTTTCCGAGGTTGCCGCCGGGGACGACGATCCAGTCGGGCACGCGCCAGTCCAGGCCCTCGAGGATCCGGAACATGATGGACTTCTGCCCCTCGAGGCGGAACGGGTTCACCGAGTTCATGAGATACACGCCGACCTGCGGCATGTTCTCCGCGATGTGCTTGATGCGCGCGAGGCACGCGTCGAAGTCACCGGCGACTTGAAGTGTCACAGCGCCGTACTCGAGCGCCTGGCTGAGCTTGCCGTAGGCGATCTTTCCATCGCCGATGAACACGAAGCACTTCATGCCGGTAAGTGCGCCGTAGACCGCCAGCGACGCGGAGGTGTTGCCGGTGCTGGCGCACGCGACGCGTGTCGCGTTCACCATGCGGGCGTGCGTGAACGCCGCGGCCATGCCGTTGTCCTTGAAGCTGCCGGAAGGGTTGAATCCCTCGTACTGCAGGTAGAGGGTTCCTCCGGACACGGGGTCCAGCCCGATCTCCACACCGAGCAGGTCGGCACGCTGGAGATTGGTGCGCCCCTCACCGATGGTCACAATCTGGGTTGGATCGGCGTAGAAGGGGAAGAGGTCGCGGAACCGCCAGACTCCCGAGAAGTCGAGCGCCGACTCGGTAGACGGGCCCGAACCGGCCGCGAATCGGGGGCCTTTGGTTTGGTCGCGGCGTTCAATCCACGAGAAGTCCTTGTGCGGGAACGAGCTCCAGTCGTAATCGACGTCGAGGAGCCCGCCACAACGGGGACATCCGACCAGCACCTGAGAGACAGGGAACTCGGCGGCGCAGTCGGCGTCAAGACAACGCTGGGCAACGCGGGCGCGGGTACCGGAGTCGGGTCCGCAGGATGACTGGAGCTTCAGTTGGCTCATGGGCCATCGTAGCGACGGCCGGGGAGTCTTCAAAGACGGTACCCTGTGGCCACTAAGGGAGTCCAATGTTCAAGAGCCGATGGAAGTGGTTGCTCGCGTTTCTCGCGGCGGAGGCCTTCGCGGGCTATGTCGCCGGCGCGGTGCTTTTGTGCACGAGCCTCAAAGAGCTTCTGCGCATGCCGCGACACCTGTTCGACCTCGATTACGCGCTGTTCGCGGCTCCGACCGTGCTCTGCCTTCTCGCGCTCCAGCTCGCGTTTCTCACGCCCGTCGCGTTCCCCATCCTCAAGCGGGATCCCCGCCCCGGATGGGCTCGCCTTTTGCTCAGCGGGTTCGCGATCACCCTCATGGTTCTCGCGCCACCGGTGTACGCCGGTGCGGTGATCAGCAACTTCTTCTCGTTCGAAATGCCCACCGAGTTCCTGAAGGAGGCGATCAAGGACCGCCCGCAGGTGACGCTCGCGGTCGCGATGGTGCTCGTGGGGCCCATCGTGACTCTCGTGCTCAGACGAAAGTGGTCAGCAGGCGTTCCCGTCCGCCAGAGCATCTGGATCGCGGGGATGGTGTGCGGCGTGCTGGTCGCCGGGTTTGTGATGCTGGTCTTCTCCGCCTACGAGACCTTCGATCCGATGAGCAGGGACATGCCTAGCGACGCCGCCCGCGCGGTACTCCTGGCGATGCCGCTGGTCTCCTGGTTGATCGCCACGCCCCTGCTGGTGCGGTTCGCCAAGCGCCACCCGGGCGACACGGCCCTCGACAAGCTCGCGTCGCGCCTGCTGATGGGCACGATCATCGAAACCGCCGCGATCATCCCGTTCGACGTCCTCGCCCGTCGGCGCGACAGTTGCTACTGCCTCGAATCAAGCTTCTTCGCCCTCATCGCCGCGGGGAGCGCGGGGCTCATCATGCTCGGGCCCGCGATCTTCCTCGTCGTCGGCCGGCGGCGGGCGAAGTGGATGTCCAGCCGATGCCCGGTGTGCGAGTACGACATGTCCGGCTTCCCGCACGCGCTGCGGTGCCCTGAGTGCGGCGCGGGGTGGAAATCCGAACCCGCGGGGACCCGCGCCCCGTGAGCAACTCCTCACCACACACCAAGCTGCCGCGGGCGATGCTCGCCGTGGCCCTCCTCGGCCTTCTCGCGTGGGTGGCCCACTTCACCGGGCCCGAAGACCTCCACGACGACGACCAGCTCAAGCCCGCGGCGTACGTGCTGGACATCGTGCGGAACGGCCACTGGATCGTGCAGACGGACTTCGACGGCGGCATCGCCTCCAAGCCGCCGCTCTACCAGTGGCTCGCCGCGCTGATCGCGGTTCCGCGCGGGGTTGTCGATGAGTGGGCGCTCTACGTGCCCAGCGGGCTGGGCATCATCGGCGCCGCTCTGATCGCGTGCATCGTCGCGGGCCGGCGCTTCGGCGCGGACGCGGGGCTGTGCGCGGGAGGGGCGGTGATCCTCAACACGCTCGCGGCGAAGCACCTCTGCCTGGCGAGGACCGACGCACTGTTCACCCTCTGTGTCGCCGCGACCGCGTGGGCCGCGCTCGACGCGTGGGAACGCGGCGGCACACGGCGATGGACGCTCTTCTGGCTCCTCGCGGCGGCCGCGACCATGACCAAGGGCCCGCTGGGCTTGGTGCTCGGCGCGGGCGGGCTCATCGCCGCGATCTCCGAGCGCTCTCGCACCGACCGCCCCGCGCTCAAGGGCTCGCACATCCCCGGAGTGCTCTGCTTCCTCGCGATCTGCGGCGGCTGGTTCTGGCTCGCGGTCGCGACGGGCGGTCAACCGGTGATCGACAAGTTGATCGGGCGCGAACTGGTCGGGCACGCGGTCGCCGCGGAATCCGGGAAAGGGCTGCTCTCACGTCCGTACCAGCCGTTGCTGTACTTCCTCGCGCGGTTCCTCCCGTGGAGCCCGATCGCGCTGCTCTCGCTCGTTCGCGTGTGGCGGAAGCCCGCCGCGGCGGGGCCCGATCGTCGACTCGAACGCTTCTGCTTCTGGTGGGTCGTGCTCGGGCTCGTTGTGTTCTCGATCCCCGGTCACCAGCGGGCGGACCTGCTGCTGCCGCTCCTCCCCGGAGCCGCGGTGCTCGTCGGGCGCGCGCTCGCCGAACGGACCCGGCCGTTGGGCCACGCACGGCGTGCCGCGATCGCTTGGTCCGTCGCGGTGATCGGAATCGCCGGCATCGGGTGGTGGAACAACGTCGGCCGGCTGAAGGACCTCGACGTGATCCAGAGCCACGAGGCGCGCGAAGCGGCGCGGATCATCGCGGCGGCAGGAGCTCCTCCGGAGTTCACCGCCGATGCCGCGGACTTGCAGTACTACTTCGGCGTCAAGAAAGCGAACCGGAGCATCGAGGAATGCTCGGAACTCGGCGCTCGCGGCGGGCCGTATGTGGGGATCACGCGGCGCGGATCAGAACTTCGTCTCGAACTCCAGCGGCGCTGGGGCCGCTCCGAGGAGATCGTGGGGATCCAACCGGTTCGGGGCACGACGGTCAGCGCGTTCCTGATCGGCGCTCAGTGATCGTCACATCGAGAGGAAGTTCGCGAGCAGCTTGGGGCCCTCGACGGTGAGGAAGCTCTCGGGGTGGAACTGCACGCCCTCGACGGGTTTCCGCGCAGGGTCGGCCCAGACGCGGCGAAGTCCCATGACCACGCGACGCGTCGCCCCGGTCTGCGCATCCACCTCGTCGGTCCAGGCGGAGACCTCCCAACCGTCCTGTCCCGCCGCGTGCGCGGGGATCGTCTCGGGAAGCACGACCAGGGAGTGATAGCGGGTCGCCTCGAAAGGGTTCGGAAGACCCGCGAAGACGCCGCGGGAGTTGTGGGCGATCATGCTGGTCTTGCCGTGCATCGGCACCACGTGGCGGGCCACGGTCATGCCGTGCTGGTCGGCCATGGTCTGGTGGCCGAGGCAGACGCCCAGGATCGGCACGCGGCCCATGAATCGGGTGATGACCTCCCCGGAGATCCCGGCCTCTTTAGGGGTACAGGGTCCGGGGGAGATGATGATCCGCTGCGGCGGACCTCCTCCGTCGAGCGTCTCGACCTGCTCGGGAGAGATCTCGTCGTTCCGGACAACCATGAGATCGCGGCCGACGATGAGCGAGCGGTCGATCTCCCCGAGCCTCTGGACAAGGTTCCAGGTGAACGAGTCGTAGTTGTCGATGAGGAGGATCACGGGGGGAGTCTAGGAAACGGGTGGGCGGGCCGCTCGCTATCATCGGCCATGGACGAGCGGATCACGGTTCTGAAGACGTACAAGCTCTTCATCGACGGGAAGTTCCCCCGGAGCGAGTCGGGCAGGAGCATGCGCGTGGATGACACGGGCGGTTCGGTGTACGCGCACCTTTGCAAGGCCTCTCGCAAAGACCTGCGTGACGCGGTGGAAGCCGCCCGACGTGCCCAACCCGGTTGGGCCGCCGCAACCGCGTACAACCGGGGCCAGGTGCTGTACCGGGCCGCGGAGATGCTGGAAGCCCGGCGGGCGGAGTTCGCCGAGGCGCTCGCGGTGGGCGCTCCCAAGCGTCGCAAGGGCGGCGCGGTGGTCGACGAGGTGTCGATGTCGGTCGACCGGCTGGTCTGCTTCGCGGGCTGGGCGGACAAGTACGCCCAGGTGCTGGGGTGCAACAACCCGGTCGCGGGTCCTTACTATAACTTTACATCACCCGAGCCCACGGGCGTGGTCGCGGTGGTCGCGCCGGATCGCCCGGCGCTGCTCGGGCTGGTGTCGCTGCTGGCACCGGTCATTTGTTCCGGCAACACGGCGGTGGTGCTCGCGTCGGAGGCGTTCCCTGTCGCGGCGGCGGTTCTGGGCGAGGTACTCGCCACGAGCGACGTGCCCGCGGGCGTGGTGAACATCCTGACCGGCGAACGCGCAGAACTGATCCCGCAGATCGCGACGCACCGGGACATCGACGGCGTGCACGCGGCCGGGTTGCCGCCGGAGCACGGCGCGGCGCTCCGCGCGGGCGTCGCCGAGAACCTCAAGCGCGTTCGGGTGCACGCCGATCCCGATTGGACCGACGGCAAAGCCTGCGGGAGCCCGTGGTGGATCGAGCCGTTCGTCGAGATGAAGACCGTGTGGCACCCGGCCGGCGCGTAACGCCGGGATCTTCACTCCGGGCCGATCGTTCTACGCCGCCTCGGACTGGCTCTCCGGCTTGGTGCCGCAGGCCCCGTCGCGTGTGACGTAGAAGAAATCGGGCGTGATCGGGTAGGGGAGTCTGCGGTAGTCGTGCTCGACGCGATCGTGCAGGCGCGAGACGAACGAGTCGGGGTTCGGCGAGAACGCAACGAACATGTCGCGGGCCGGTACGGCGACGTAGAAGTCGCCTCCGAGCCGGGGCGCGAGCCGCTCGTACAGGCCGCCGAGCAGGAGCCGCGCGGCGTCGTACCCGTCGTGCTGCGAGATGATCGCGGCCTTGCCGCCTTCCTTGCTCTCGACGAGCTGAACCTCGAGTTCTGGGGCGTACTCGTCGAGATTCTGGCGCGCAAGCAGCTCGATCTCGTCGAGGTCCATGCGCCAGCGGAGTAACTGCTCGGTGGTGATGGACACCGTCATGTGCGGGAGGTCCGTGACGAACACGATCACCGTGTCGTTCACGTACGGCACATGCGCGACCTGCTCCCGCGAGAGGTGCGAGAAGATCGAGACCGGCTGGATGCGCGGCATGATCCGCGGCTTCACGAAGTCGAGCGACATCGAGGTGAGCTGCAGGGCGTCGGACGCGAAGAGCTGATCGAGATAGTGCTCGACGATCTCCGTGCCCCGGCCCGGCTCGTGGTTCACCATGCGGTAGAGGTTCTCGAGATCGAGCCTGCGCCCGTTGACGAGCAGCTCCCGCGGACCGACGAGGTCGATCGCGTACTCGGGGTGCACGCGCCGCAACATGATCGCGACGGTTTCGGCGAAAGCTTCCGGTTCACGAGGCATCGTTGCCATTTTGCCCACCAGTTCTGCGTGATGCTGTCCGGGCCGGGCGAGCGTCCGTTACTTCGCCAGCGGCACGGGCGAACGCCCGTCGAATGATCCCGCTGGCACTATCGACTCGATACGCGGGGCTCTCCGGACGGATCTGGCAATCACGACACTGTGGGTCGCGCATTCAGGATAAACCGAGCGCCAGGGCGCAGACGTTGCCACGACCGGGGACCACCCGCGGGGCCGGGAGTCCCAGAACGCCCTCGCCGCGGAGAGTCTCTGGCGTTCAGCCCTCGCAGAAACTGGCACCGACCCGCCTGGCCGCGAGGATGAGCGCGTTGTCGAGGTTGACCAGGCGCTGCTTGCCCGCGAGCGACTCGAGGGGCACGCTCGTGAGCCTGCCCTGTTGCACCGCGACCATGCGACCGGTCTTGCCCTCGCGGAGCAGCGTCATCGCGTGGCTGCCCAGCAGCGTGCTGAGCACGCGGTCAGAAGCCACCGGAATCCCGCCGCGCTGCGTGTGCCCCAACACGCAGTACCGGCTCTCGACGCCCGTGGCTTTCTCGACCTCGTCGGCGATGTACTTGGCGATGCCGCCCAGTCGGATCGGGTCCGCGGAGGTGTGGTCCACCTTCGCCACCATCTGCTGACCGCCCACCGGCCTGCACCCTTCGGCCACCGCGATGAGCGTGGCGTGCTTGCCCTTCTCCGAACGACGGCGCACGACCTCGAAGACCCGCTCCATCGAGAAGGGCATCTCCGGCAGCAGGATGACGTCCGCGGCACCCGCCACGCCCGAGTGCAAGGTGATCCAACCCGCGTTGCGGCCCATGAGCTCCACCACCATCGCTCGGTGATGGCTGTCCGCCGTGGTGCGCACCCGGTCGAGCGAGTCGGTGGCCGTCGCCACCGCCGTCTCGAAGCCGAAGGTGACGTCGGTGCCCTCGATGTCGTTGTCAATTGTCTTCGGGACACCCACGATCGGGATCCCGAGATTGTGGAAGTCGTTGGCGATCGTCAGCGTGCCGTCGCCGCCGATGACGACCATGGCGCCGACCTCGTTCCGCTTCAGCGTCTCGAAGCACTGCTGACGGACATCCTTAAAGATGATTGACCCGTCCGGATTGCGTCCGGCGGCCCATCGCGCGGGGTTGGCCTTGTTGTTCGACCCCAGAATTGTCCCACCCCGGTTGATGAGCCCCGTGAGGTCCTGTTCGGTGAGTTTGCGGGTCCTGCCCTCGATGAGTCCCAGGAACCCGTCCTCGACTCCCACGACCTCGATCCCGCAGTTGAGCGCGTCTCTCCCGACCGCGCGGATGACGGCGTTCAGGCCGGGGCAGTCGCCCCCGCCGGTGAGGACAGCGATCCGACGGACGGCGGGGCATGTGGTGTCTGAGTCCATGGTGGGGATGTTATCGGCACCGGGTGGTGGGCGGTTGAGTCACGGTTGGGCGCACGGAAAAAGTTCGCGCTCAGGCACCGGCGGAAAGCGCCGATAACATGACACCATGCCCGAGAGCCCCAGGAGTGACGCGGTGCGCATCGACCGTCTGCCCGAAGTAGACGCGTCGCTGTACCTCCACCCGCAGACTCTGGCGAAGCTCGGGTCCTTCGAACTGCGGGCGAAAATGATCGTGGAGGGGATCTCCAGCGGCGCCCACCGGTCGCCGTTTCAGGGGTTTTCCGTCGAGTTCGCCCAGCACCGGCCGTACGTCCCCGGGGACGACATCCGGCACTTGGACTGGAAGGTCTATGCCCGCACCGACCGACTCCAGCTCAAGCAGTACCAGCAGGAGACGAACCTCGACTTGGTGCTCCTGGTCGACTCTTCGGGCTCCATGATGTACGGCAGCCGTTCCTTCGGCGAGGCCTCGGGCGAAGGCGTCAACGCCTCGCCGGATGGTCGCTCGAACTGGGCGAAGTACGACCACGCGACCGCACTCGCCGCGGCGTTGTCGTACATCACACTGCGGCAGGGGGACCGCGTCGGCCTGCTGATCTTCGCCGACGAGGTGCGTGCGGCGCTGCGGCGCTCGAGCAGCCAGGGGACCTGGCGGCAGATCGTGGGCGCGCTCGCGACCCACCCTGTGGACCCGGCCAACAAGGGCCGCCGCACGAGCATCACGAGAATGCTCGAGCAGGCGGTGGGCAAGCTGAACAACCGCTGCCTGGTGGCGCTGATCTCCGACTTGTTCTTCGACCTCGACGAGTTGCGTGAGACAGTCGCCCAGCTCCGGCACGCGCGCCACGATCTGATCGTGTTCCAAGTGCTCGACCGTGAGGAAGAGCGATTTGGGTTCGAGGACGCCGCGCCTTTCCTCGGCCTGGAGGGTGAGCCGGCGATCCGCATCGATCCCAGGGCGCTGCGGAAGGCGTACCTCGAGGTGTTCGAGGAGCACCGCGCCGGCGCCGAGAAGTTGATCAAGAGCTTTGGCTACGACTACCAGCGGATCTGCACGCACGATTGGCTGGGGCCGCCGCTGGCTTCGTTCGTGGCGCGCCGCAACGCCATGATGCGACGGAGCAAGTACGGTTGAGCTTTGTGAACCCAATTCTGGCCGCGGTGGGACTGGCGAGCGTGGCTCTCCCGATCCTGATCCACATTCTGCTACGGCGGCGCCGGCAGCCGATGGCCTGGGGCGCGATGAAGTTCCTGCTCGAGGCCTACCGGCGGCAGCGCCGGCGGATGCGGTTCGAGCAGCTCCTGTTGCTGGCTGCTCGCTGCCTGCTCGTTGCCGTGCTCGCGCTGGCCGTCGGACGACCACTGCTTGGAGCATCGGGCGTGCTCGGGGCCCAGGCCTCGCGAACCGTCTACCTGCTCGTGGACAACTCGATCGCGGGCGACGCGGCGAGCAGCGCGGGTGAGCGGGCACTCGAAGCTCACAAGCGACGAGCCTCGGACGTGCTCAAGACGCTCTCGCCGGCGCGGGGAGACCGCGTGGGCATCGTTACGCTCGCGGGCCCGGCACAGGGCGTGGTGTTCCCGGCAACCAGCGATCTCGCCGCGGCGGGCGAGCTTCTGCAGGGCATCGAGCAACAAGACAGCCGCGCGGACCTGCGCGGAGCGATGGAACTGATCGCGGAGTCGCAAGGTCGGGAGGACCTGCGCCCGGAGGTCGTGGTGCTGAGCGAGTTCCGGGCCGGCAGCCTCGACGTGCGCACCAATCCGCCCGTGATGACCGGGCTGCGCGAGGCAAAGGTAACGCTGTCGCCGGCGGCCCAGGAGAGTATCGCGAACGTCTCGGTGCGCGGGGTTGAGCTGCTGCAGCCGCTGGTGATGAGCGGCCAATCCGGCGGGGCCGCTCCCCTGCCAGTCCGCGTTTCGCTCTCGCGATCCGGCCTGGGCTCGGACTCGGCGGGCTCGACACTGGCGACGGTGGTGCTGAGCCGTGTCGGCGGCGAGGAACTCTCCCGAACGACGGTGGACGTCGCGTGGACGGCGGGGCAGGATCAAGCGGGGGCGCTGGGACTCATCCCGTGCCCCGCGCGCGAGGCACTCGGCGGCGCGGAGTCTTTCCTCGTCACCGCCCGTGTCCCCGCGGACGGGATCACCCGCGACGACGCGGCGACCGCGCCCGTCAGGGCCCGCTCGCGCCTGGACGTATTCATCCTCGCGCAGGCTTCCGCCCGAAGAGGCGAAGGACGGATCGATTCATACGGCCCCGCCGAGTGGCTGTCGCTGAGCCTCGCGCCTCAGGCCGAGGAGAGCGATCGGCGGCGGCTCGACGCTGACATCCGCGTCACACTCCTCGACCCCACGGTCGAGCCCCAACTGGCGGCCCTTTCAGAGGCCGACGCGGTGATCGTCCCGCGCCCCGATTTGCTCGACGGCGCGGCGTGGTCGCGGGTCGCGGACGCCATCGCGGCCGGCGCGTTTGTCATGGTCTCTCCGCCCCCAGACGCCACCGTGCACGTCTGGGCCGACGGGCTCCTGAACGCGGCGAAGCTGAAGTGGACCATCGCCCGAGAGTCGGTCTCTCACGACCCCGCACTGACCATCAGCCCCCAGCGGTCGGTGACCGAGGGCGCGGACCCGCTCGCTCTGCTCGCCGGCGAACTGGATGAGCTCACCAAGCCCGTGCGGATCAGCCGCACCCTCACGCTCAGCGGCGGACGCGGAGCCTTCGATTCGGTGCTCACGCTCTCGGACGGGTCGGTGCTGCTCGCGACAGCGCGACCGGAGGGTCCGGATGGCGAGAAGGGCGCGGGCGTGGTGGCCTATCTGGCGTGCGCGCTCGACCTTGCGTGGAGTGATCTGCCGACCAAACCTCTGATGCTCCCGCTGATGCAGGAGCTGATCAGGCAGGGGATCGGGAGCGGAGCCGCGGCGGGGTCTTCGCTCGCGGGTCAGCGCCCCCCGCTGCCCCGAGGGTGCGTTGAACTTGTGGAGACGGGGGGCTCGCCCCGCGCGAGATCGATCTCCGCAGGGGCACAGGGCGGCGAGGTTTCGGTGCGTGCGGCGGGCGTGTTCGCGGCCCGCGGGGCGTCGGGGGAAACGATCGGCTACATCGCGGTCAATCCGGATTGGACGGGCGCAAGCGCCGAGCCCGTGGCGTCGGGAGCGGTCAGCGCGTGGTTCTCGCTCGCGGGTCTGACGACCTCTGAACTTGGCGCGCCGGGGCAGGCCCTCGCCGGCGGACCCGGTGGCGATGGAGAGAGCAGGGAGCTCCCTGTGAGCCTGCCCCTGCTGGTGTGCGCGGCGTTGCTCGGGGTGAGCGAGATGCTGATGGCGAGGGCGTTCAGCCACGCGGGGGTGGCGAAGGCCGGGTAAACTGGTGCCGCAGCGATGAACGAGTTCTTCGATCAACTTCTGCAGCTCAAGAACCTGTCGATGGGCGATCCATCGGTCAGCCTCGAGTGGGCGCGTCCGTTCCCCGCGTGGGCGTGGGCGCTGCTGGTGCCCGCGTGCTTTGGCTCGGCGGTGTGGTCCTACTCGCGCATGAGCGGCGGGCGCTCCGCGCGGTTCGCGCTGGCCGGGGTCCGCGCGCTGGCGCTCCTGGTAATCGCGGTGCTGATCGCCGGCCCGCAGCTCGTGAAGCAAACCCAGCGGATCGAGAAGGACTGGGTGGCGGTGCTGGTTGATCGTTCGGCGTCGATGCTCGTCGCCGATGCGCCCGGCGGAAAGACGCGGGATGCGCAGCTCCGCGACGCGATCACGGACGCGTGGCCCGCGCTGAAAGAACTCGGCCAGCAGCGAAACCTCGTGTTCCTGGGTTTCGATGGCGCAACCTTCGAGCTCGGCGCGAAACAGGACGGCACGGGAATCGAGTTGCCACAGCCCGCCGGCGCGCGAACGAGGCTCGGGGTCGCCATCCAGCAGGCACTGCACCGCTTGGCCGCCAAGCCGGTCGCGGGACTCCTGGTCATCAGCGACGGACGGTCGGGCGATTCGGTGCCGCGCGAGGCGATGCGCGAGCTCGAAGCACGCAAGATCCCCGTGTTCGTGTCGGCGCTCGGCAGCGAGAAGCCCTCCGCGGACGTCGCGATCGTCCGCGTCGACGCGCCCGGGAACGCGTTCGTCAACGACTTCGTTCCCGTCGAGGTGGAGTTCGAGGCGAGCGGCGGCGATGGGGCGATCCCTCCAGGTCGGATCGAACTCTTCGATCAAGCCAGCGGCAAGGTACTGAACGAACAGCCGCTGCCTCGCGGCTCCCAATCGGGCCGCGTCACGCTGATCACGCGGCCCGGCGCGGCGGGCTCGGGCAAGTGGGGAGTGCGCATCATCCCGGACCAGCCAGACCTCTCCCCCGAGAACAACTCCGAGCAGGTGGGTATCGAGGTCGCCGACCGGCCGATCCGCGTCGCATACTTCGACGGGTACCCGAGGTGGGAATACCGGTACCTCAAGAACACGCTCGTGCGGGAGGAGTCGATCCGCTCCGCGGTCACGCTGTTGTCCTCCGAACGCCGCTACCTGCGCGAAGGCACCGAGCCGATGGTGAAGGTGCCGCAGACGCCGGAAGAATGGTCTGTCTACGACGTGATCATCATCGGGGACTTGCGGCCCGACCTCTTCAGCCCCGAACAACTCAAGCAGATCCGATCGCTCGTGGCTTCGCGGGGCGCGGGCCTGCTCTGGCTCGGCGGGCCGGCCGCCACACCCGCCGCGTGGAAGTCGACACCGCTCGCGGACCTGGTGCCCTTCTCGCTGGCGAGCTTCGACGCCGGGGTTCGAGGAGCCAACGTGTGGCTTGATCCGGTGGTGATGAAACCCGGCGACGCGGTGGAGCGGTTCGGGGTGCTTCAGCTCGCCGACGATCCGGTCGATCCGTGGCCCAAGTGGCTCAGCCAGGGCGAACTGGGCTGGACGCTGTTGCGCTGGGCTCAACGCATCGACCCGAGATGGCTGAAGCCCACCGCCGAGGTATTGGCCGTCGCGAGCCCCGACGCCGGAGGCCCCGGCGCGGAGCGGCCCCTGGTGATGACAATGCGGTACGGTGCGGGCCGTGTGGCCTACGTCGGGACCGACGAGATCTGGCGGTACCGGTACGGTCGGGGCGAAACGCTGCCCGAGAGATTCTGGATCCCGATCGTCCGCCTCCTCGCACGGGAGAGCCTTGGAAGAACCGGCCGAGCCGCGGTTCTCGACGCCGCCCCCACGCGGTCGCGCGTCGATCAGCAGATTCAACTCTCCGCCAGGCTCCTCGACCAGTCCCTCATCGATGCGAGTCCCAAGTCGATCGTCGTCAGGCTTTCTCGCGTGACCGAGGCCGGGGTTGACGACAAGCGGCCCCCGACGACCGTCGAACTGCGGCCCGCTTCCGGCCAGGAAGAGGACCCCGAAATGACGCCGGTCAGCGCGTTCACCGCGGCGTGGGTCGCGCCGTCGCCGGGCCGGTACGTCATGACTTCCCCTGATGCTCTGCTGGCGGACCTCGGACTGGAGACGAGCTTCGAGGTGGTCGCCCCCGACGACGAGCTGCGGGTTCCCCAGGCCGACCACCAGTCGCTCAACGCTCTGGCGGAAGCCACCGGGGGCCAGGCGATCGCGCCCTCGTGGCTGAGTTCGCTGCGGGACGCCCTTCCGAATCGCGAACTACGGATCCTCGGACTCCCGGAGATCGAAACGCTCTGGGATAAACCCATCGCCTGGCTCGTGCTCATGGGATTGCTCGTGGTCGAATGGATCGGCAGGCGGATCATCCGGCTCTCGTGACAAGGGCCCTTCCAAAGCACGAACCACCGCGGGTTCCGCCCCGTAGAGAAGGATTGAGCGGCCCGGCAGCCGGGAGAGTCGGGGACGGGGGTGTACCCTCCACGCGTCTCTGTCGATAGCGAGGATGCGTTCGCTCGGTTGGTCACGCTCACGGACGGGGCGGGAAAAGCGGTTGTATGGCACAAGAACGCGGCGAACCCGGGGGACTGTCGGAGCGGGCGAAAGGGCCCGTGGCGGATGCACTGCGGACTCTCCGCGCCAAAGCCCGCGCGCAGTTGATCATCCAGCGCTTCGCGCTCATCGCGGCATCGACGGCCGGAGTCGCCTGCGCCCTGGGGTACCTCGATTTCGCGCTGCGGTTCCCGGCTCCCGTCCGCTGGGGGTTCTGGATCTTCGGGATCGCGGCGCTCTGCGCCGCGGTCTTCCGTCGGCTCCTGCCCGCGATCCGATTCAAGCCAACGCTCACCGAGGTCGCGCTCCGCGTTGAAGGCGCCGCGCCCGGCGGAAAGCTCGCCGGGGTCCTGGCCTCAGGCGTGGAGCTCGGGACCGCGGAGGCTACAACCGACCTCTCTCGCACCCTCGCGGGGATCGCGTCCGCGGAAGCCACGGCAAGGTTTAACGATTTTCCGCCGACCTCGGCGCTGCTGCGGCCGGCCGTACTGGCCAGGGCTCTTGGCGCGGCGATACTCGCGGCGGCCCCGATCATCGGCACCGCGTGGCTCGCCCCGGAGCATGCGCGGATCGGCGGGAGTCGCGTGCTCACGCCGTGGGCCGCGGCTTCATGGCCGAAGCGGACCGGAGTCATCGACGCGTCGACACCAAAGGCGCACCCGGCCGGACAGGCGCTGCCGCTGCGGGCTTTGCTGACCAAGTCCTCGCGCAACGCCGACGAGACGGACGTGCGGGCCCAGTTCCGCGTGATCGTGAACGGCCAGGCAGGGCCCGCGCAGCGGGTATTGCTCACCTCGCAGCACCGGCGGGCGAAGGTCGACTCGCAGGTCGGGGCGGCGCCCGCTGAGGGATCGCTGTTCGAACGACTGGTCGATGTGTCGTCGCTCCTGCCCGCGGGCGTGACGATGCGCGATAAGGTCGAGGTTGAGTACTCGTTCCTCACCGACGACGACGCCACCCCGGCCCGGAACGTGCTCATCGTCGAGCCGCCGGCGGTGAAATCCGCGGACGTCACGGTGGAACCTCCCGAGTACCTCGTCGGGGTTGTCGCATCGGTGGCGCACGAGGCCGGGAGCGGGCGTGATTCCCGATCCTCGCTCGGACCGGTCGTCGCGGGATCGCGGGTGCGGCTGAAGGTCCAGCTGAACAAGCCACTCCCCGGAACCAACGGCGAAGCGTCCGATCCGGCGTCCTTTCTGCGCGGGGTCGCCCCGGCCCTGGCCGAGCAGCCGGATGTGCGTGTCACCGCACAAGGTGAGCAATGGGAGATCTCGTGGACCGCGAAAGCGGGCGTGCGTGCCGCGTTCGATCTGGTCGACGAGCACGGCATCCGGTCCGTCGAGGAATCGATCTACCGGATCGACGTCGCCGAGGACCGGCCCGCGACCGCCACGATCGTCGACCCGCCGCAGGACGAGTCGGTTCTGGCGACAGCGGTCATCCCGGTGACCGCTGAAGGCCGCGACGACGTTGGCCTGAGCGAGATCGCCGTCAATCGACAACTCGCCAAACGCGACCACGGGTCAGAGGGGGCACCGGCGATGGCCGTGGGCACGCCCGAGTCGCTCGCCCAAGCGCGTCCCGAGGCCGCGGCCAAAGACCCCACACGTGAGCTGCGGGCTTCGGCCGTGGTGGAACTCGCAAACCTAGGCGTGGTGCCCGGGGACGAGGTGTGGCTCCAGGGTGTGGTGAAGGACCTGCTCGCGGCGTCTCAACCCGACTCGGTCGCGGTGCGGAGCCCGACCCGCCGACTGCGCGTGATTTCCGAAACGACCTTCGCCGAGCAGGTGCAGGCGGAGCTCTCATCCGTACGGGAGTCCGCGAAGAGGCTCGCGAGCGAGCAGACCAAGGTCGCGGGGATTCGGGACCGGGCCCTCGCGGATCGGCAGCAGGCGCGCGAGCAGGTGCCGAGGCAGGACGCTGTGGCCGAACGCCTGGCACCGATGGTGGGCACGGTGGACCGGCTGACCTCGCGGGTTGAGCGGAACAACCCCGAGGACTCATCGCTGGAACAACTCCTGAGCGACGTCAAAGACGCGGCGGGAGAAGCGTCCGCCGCGGCCGAGCGTGCGAGCGACGCGCTCGAGTCGCTCTCCCGGCGTGAAGAAGCGGAGGCGACTCCCGAGCAAGCCGCGGCGCTGGAAGCCGCTCAGCAACAGACCGAAGAGCGGCTGGACGAGATCGTCAAGATGCTCGACCGGGGCCGCGACGGCTGGGCGGCCCGCAGGTCGCTCGAACGGTTGATCACCGAGCAGCGTCAAGTTTCGCAGCAGACCAGCGCGGCGGGGCAGGAGTCACAGGGCAAGACGCCCGAGCAACTCAGCGCGCAGCAGCGCGACGACCTCAACCGCCTCGCGCAGAAGCAGCAGGAACTCGCCGACCGCACGCGGGCCGCGATCGAGAATCTCGAGGCCCAGGCCCAGCAAGTCAAGGAGTCGGACCCGGGCCTCGCGGAGTCGATGAAGCAGGCCGCCGAGCGCGGGCGCAAGGAACTCGTCGCCGAGAAGCAGGAGAACGCCGCGGAGCAGGTGCAGCAGAATCAGACCGGTGCGGCGCAGCGTCAGCAGGAGCAGGCGTCGCGGGCGTTGGAACAGATGCTGGGCGAGTTGGACAAGGCCGAGCAGCGGCGCGACGAGGCGCTGCGACGGACGATGGCGGATCTCAACGAGGCGATCCAGCGGCTCATCGATGCGCAGGAGACCGAACTCGCCAAGCTCGAACGGGAAGTCCGCGGCGCCGCGCAGGAAGCGTTGGACGCGGGGATGATCGCGGTGAACCGCGGGACCGCCGCGGCGCTCGATCAGGCCAACGCGTTGGCGGATCCCGGGCGATTGCCGGAGCTGCTCGAATCCGGCGGGAACGCGCAGGGCGCGGCCGTGGCTTCGCTGCGCGCGCAGCCCCGCGACCTGGGTGAGGCCGACGCGAACGAGCGTCGGAGCCTCGCGCGGCTGCGAGAGGCGCTCGAAGAGGGCAAGCGCCTCGACGAGGAGACCGCGGACCGCCAGGAGGATCGCGCGCGGGACGAACTCGCGAAGGTGTACCGCGGCGCGCTCGAGCGCCAGACCGCGATCAACACCGACACCGCACCGCTGCTCGACAAGCCCGTGGGCAGGCGGGAAAGGGCCCAGCTACGAACGATCGCGGACGAGCAGGAGAACCTGCGCGGCATGCTCGCGGAGCTCCGCACCAAGACCACGGGGATGGACGAGGCGAAGGTCTTCGACTACGCCCACGATCGGCTCGAGGAGTCGATGAGCAAAGCGGTCTCGATGATGCGCGCGGGCACCTCGGGCAGGCCACTTGGCCGAGAACAAGCGGCGGCGCTCCGCGTGCTCGGCTCGCTCGTCCAGGCGCTCGACAACTCCGAGAAACCCAGCGACGATCTCCGCGACGAAGAGCAGGGCCAGGATGGTGGAGGCGGCTCGGGCGGTGCCGGCGGCAACCCGCCGTTGCTGCCGCCCGGCACAGAGCTCAAGCTGCTCCGGATGATGCAGCAGGAGGCGATGGAGCGGACCCGCGCCATCGGTGATGGCACCGAGACCGATGCTTCGGAGCTCGACGCGGTGAGTCTCCTGCAGCAGGAACTCCACCGGCGTGCGAAAGAGTTGCTGGACGCGATGCAGCAACAGAGCGGCGGTCCCCGCGTCGAACAGGCGCCCAAGGACGAGGCCGCGAAGCCCGGTGAGAACGAGAACCCGGGTGAGAACGACAAGCCGGGCGCGAACGACAAGCCGGAGGAGTCACCATGACACGTTCGATCAGGGTGTTCGGCGCGTGCGTCCTCGCCGCGTTGGCCTCGGCGAGGGCGGCGGCGCAGGACAAGGACCCGGTGCAGAAGCCCGCGGAACCGACGCTCGACGAACTGCTATCGCTGCCTGGGACCGGCGTCGGAACGCCCGGCGATCGCGGCCGAGAGGAGCTGGACAAGAAGCTCGGAGAGTCATCGGTCGACGACGATTTCGTGCGGGCGACCGATCTGATGAAGCGCTCCGCGGACCGGCTGACGGGCGACAAGGACGCGGGGCTCGACACCCAGCGCATGCAGGAGGACACGCTCAAACTCCTCGACAAGATGCTCGACGAGGCACAGAAGCGACGTCGCAAGCAGCAGAAGCAGCAACAGCAACAACAGCAGCAGCAACAACAGAGCCAGCAAAGCCAGCAGCAGCAGGCCCAGAGCCAGCAGCAGCAGCAGCAACAAGGCAAGGACAAGCAGGGCTCTGAAGCGCAGAGCAATCCGGACGGGGGCGGGAACAACTCGAAGGGCACCGACGGTGACCTGAACGCATTGACCGGCAAGGAAGGGTCGTGGGGCAATCTGCCGCCGCACGTGCGCGATGCGCTCCGCCAGGGGCTCGGCGATCGCTTTTCCAGCATGTACCGCGCGATGACCGAACAGTACTACCGGCGGCTCGCGAAGGACCCATCGGCCTCGCCGAAACAGGAGTAGACGCAGTGTCGCGAACGCACCGATTGCTGCTTGTCGCGGGAATGGCCTTCGCCTGCGCGCGGGCCATGGGCCAGGACGCACCGGCCGCGCAGCCCGCGAGCGAGAACAAGCCCGCTCAGCAGGGCGCGCCGGCATCCCCCGCGGAGGAGCCCGCGGAGAACGAGATCACGCCCGAGCTGGACGCCGCGGTGTCGCGCGGGATGGCGGCGCTCGCGCGGACCCAGAAAGAAGACGGGTCCTTCGGCGACATCCAGTTGGGGCGCACGGTGGCGATCACGTCGATCGCGTGCCTCGCGTTCATGGCGGACGGGAACGCGCCGGACCGGGGCCCGTACAGCACGCAGGTACGCAAGGGCCTCGAGTACGTGCTCAAAAACTGCACCGAGTCGGGGCTCATCGCCGCACCTCAGGCGAACACGCCGATGTACGGCCACGGGTTCGCCACGCTGTTCCTCGGCGAGGTCTACGGCATGA
>JBMOHX010000018.1:0-22382 GCA_049317625.1 Phycisphaerales bacterium | reverse complement strand
TGCACCCAGTGCCAGCGGGCGCGGCCCCCGTCGACCTTGTGCTCGTTGAGCGTCCCGTTGGACAGCACTTCGTAGCCGTCTTCGATGTTGACGATGAGCTCGGTGGTCAGGCGGTCGTTGGGGAAGTCGTGGCACACAAACCAGCGGCTGTTCTCGTCCGACTCGCCCTGGCTGTGGATCTGCGGGAACCGGCGGGTCTCGCTCTTGGCGCTGTCGCGTCCCTTCGACCACGTCAGGCCCTCGCCCTTGTCCTCGGAGAAGTCGAGGGAGTACACAATCTCGACCTCGATCGTTTCTCCCAGAGCGATCGCGCGGGGGAGGGTGACGAAGAGGTCGGGGCGTTCGGCGCGGAAGGTGCACGGGGTCCGGGTGCCGCCGGCGAGCAGTGTGACGGCCGAAATCTCCTGCTTCTTCGCGGAGAGACGCAGCTCGGCGCGGGGGGTACCGATAGGGGTCAGGCGGAGCGTTTCGACCGCGGTGAGCTTGGGGCTCTGCATGTCCGGGATCGAGAGCTCGAGCCGCATGTGCTGGTGATCGAAGGGGCGATCGGGCGGCCAGTAGGCGACTTCACGGCCCTCCTCGTCGATGCGGGGATCTTTATCGGGCTCCCCGATCGGCGCTTGAGGGGCTTCCTTCGCCGGAGGTACTGCGGGCTGCCCCTGAGCGAAGACGGAGAGTGCGAAGAGTGGCAGCACGCTGACGAGGGCGAGGGCGCTCGGACTTGGCATGGACGGAGGGTAGTCGCCAAGCCCGATCGGTGCGTGGGCGAAGCCGGTTATCATGCGACCATGCGAAAGATTGCAATCGCGGTCGTGGCGGCCCTCTGCGCATGCCGGGGATGGGCTCAGGTGGACTTCGCGGCCCTGGGACGGGAGATGACCGACCCCCGGGCCGTCTCACGCTGGCCGGAGCATCCGTACACGTGCCGACAGTTCTCCAGCTACGACCGTGCATCGGTTTCCGCGGCCGCGGGCGACTCGTGGTTTGCGAACGGGGACGCCAACCACTTCCTCAGGGTCGAGGAGGTCCCCACGGAGAAGGGCGTCCGCAAGGAATGGGTGATGGCGGAGGCCACGGGGCCGGGCGCGATCGTCCGGATCTGGACACCGAACCCCAAGGGGGTGCTGCGCGTGTACCTCGACGGGGCCGCGACGCCTCTGATTCAGACTTCGATGGAGAAGCTGCTCGCGGGGAGCGACGTCGTCGGCCCGCCGCTGGCCCAGAGCCAATCGCGCGGCTGGAACCTCTTCCTGCCCATCCCGTACGCGACGGGCATGAAAGTGACGATCGACGCCACCGGGAGCTACTACCACGTCAACTACAGAACCTACGAGAAGGGAACGCTCGTGACCACGCTGACGGCGGAACAACTCGCGGCCTCGAAGCCGCTCACGGAAGCCTGGAACGCGAAGCTCTCGGAAGGCACACCGCTCCCCGTTCGCGACAGCGAGCGAGAGTTCTCTCGACTGGCACCGGGGGAAGCGGCCACCAAGGGAGCAACCGCCGGGCCGGGCGTCGTGACCGGGCTCACGCTCGCGGTGCGGGCCGCGGACATCGGCCGCGCGATGCGGGCGCTGGTGATCGTCGCGGAGTTCGACGGCGAGCAGACCGTGTGGTGCCCCGTGGGTGATTTCTTCGGCACCGGAACCTCCGCTCGCAAGGTCGGGGACTGGTTCCGGGCATCGGGTGGAGACACCGTCTTCGCGTGCCGCTGGCCGATGCCGTTCCGCTCGGGCGCGAAGTTCACGCTTCGGAACGTGGGTGACGAGCCCGTCGAATGCAGCCTTGACGTCACGCAAGAGCCCGCGGCGTGGGACGAGCGGTCCATGCACTTCCATGCGGTGTGGAACGCCGAGTTCGGGATCCGCACCAAACGTGGAGCGGGGACTGTCGATTGGAACTTTGCCACCGTGAAGGGCAAGGGAGTCGTGGTGGGTGACAACCTCTCGGTTTTCAATCCGGTGGCGCCCTGGTGGGGCGAGGGTGACGAAAAACTGTACGTCGACGGGGAGGAGTTCCCGTCTCACTTCGGTACGGGCACGGAGGACTACTACGGGTTTGGGTGGTGCGACCCGACGCCGTTCCTTCACCCGTTCCACAGCCAGATCCAGTGCGATGGGTACAGAGCTTCAGGGTTCTCGAACAACCGCGGCCACACCTTCTTAACGCGGCTGCGGTCGCTGGACGCGATCCCGTTCACAACCGACTTCCGGTTCGACATGGAGGTCTGGCACTGGCAGCCCTGCACGGTGGACTACGCGTCGACCCTGTATTTCTACGCTTTTCCGGGTGCGACCACCAACATCCCGGACCAACCGGAACTGGCGAAACTGCCGCCGCGGCAGCTGCCGCCCCCGATGACAATCGCCGGAGCAATTGAGTGTGAGTCGCTCTGGCCGACGGCGCGGTCGGAGGGGACGGGGGTCGACGCGCAGGACCTCTCGGGCATCGGCGATGGAGGATGGAGCAACGACAACCAGCTGTGGGTGAAGGGAAGGGCGATTGGGGACTTCGTCGAGCTGTCGCTGCCCGCGGGCGGTCCCGCGCCGGTTCGGGTGGTCGTGCACGCGACGAAGAGCTGGGACTACGGGATCGTCCGGTTCTTTGTGAACGGTGCCAGGGCGGGCAAGGACACCGACCTCTTCAGCGGCGGACAAGGCCGCGTGATGCCGAGCGGGCCGATCGACCTGGGAGTCCATGCTCCCAAATCGGGCGTCCTCAAGCTGCGTGCGGAGGTCGTCGGGGGCAACCTCGGCTCCGCAGGAACGCGTTCGTACTTCGGGCTCGACTGCGTGGTGCTGCGGCCCGAGCCGCAACCAGAGCCTTAATCCTGGCCCCGCGTCCGAACCACCGGAGCGCTACCGCCCCGTAGCGGCCCTGCGGAGCGAGAGGATGAGTTCGACTTGGCCGGTGGGGCAGCCGGTTTCTTTCGCGATATCGATGGGCCGGCGGCCCGCGTCTGCCAGCGCGTAGATCCGGGCGTGCAACGGATCCTGGGTCTGCGAGGCGGTGGACTCGCGCAGCGTCTTGATTCGCTCGTCGGCGTTGGCGATCAGAACTTCGAGGTCCGCGGCGCGGCGGTCCAACTCCGCGATGAGTTCTCGGGTGACCTGGTCGGCTTGGCCGCGAGCCCCGACGCTGGCCGGGGTGCCACGGCGTGCGTGCCACCGGAGCAGGAAAGCGAAGGCCACGACGCCACCGATGATCGCCGCGGACGTCCCCCACTGCGCGGCCGACGAGCGGGCATCGACGATGGGGAACGGAGGGTCCGGGTTCGACTTGGTCTGGGGCGCGGGCTGCATGGGATTGGTCTGGGGTACCGTATCATCTCGCCGTGTCCGACGCAGTCCAAACCGATCCCCTCCGCGAGTTCGTTCGGCGTCATCCGGCGGCCCGCGAGATCGTGAGCCGATGGCGTGCCGCGTCGCCCCGGCCTCGCCCAACGCTGGTGGCGTGCTCGGGCGGGGCCGATTCGACGGCGCTGTTGCTGGCGCTGTGGTCAACCAACGAACCGGTCTGCGTCGGTCACGTGGTGCACGACATGCGTTCACGGGCCGAATCGCTCGCCGACCGCGATCGGGTCGCGGGACTGGCGGCTCGACTCGGGGTTCGTTTCGTGTGCGAAGAAGTATCGGCCCGCGGCTGCGGCGAGAACCTCGAAGCGGCCTACCGACGGCTGCGATACGCGGCGCTGGTGAAGGCGGCGGCCTCGCTCGGCCTCGGCATCGTGGCAACAGGGCATCACGCCGGAGATCAGGCGGAGACTGTGCTGATGCGGCTGCTGCGAGGGGCCGGGCCGCGGGGCTTGGGCGGGATGCGGGCGAGGCGAGTGCTGAGCACCTCTCCACGAGTTGTGCACGTCCGACCGGCGCTGGCGGTGGATCCGGCGGGGCTGCGCGACTTGTGCGTTGGAGCAGGGGTGGCATGGAGCGAGGACGCGACGAACCGCGACGTCGGGCGGCTGCGGGCTGCGATCCGTCACTCCATCATCCCGGGGCTCGTGGCGCTCTCGCCCGCGGCGATGGAGCGCATCGGCACCGCGGCGGAACTGTGCGCAGAGGCCGCGGACTTCGTGCGCGAGGCCGGCGAGGCGGCTCTGTCACGCGGCACGCGGGACGCTCACGGGCTGGTGTTCGGCCGGGCGGAGCTTCGCGGGCTCCCGGCGGCGGTCGTCGGCGAGTGCATCCGTCTCGCGGCGGGAGAAGGCGGCCCGGGAGGGGACCGTCTGCGGTGGCGCGTGGTGCGACCCGTTGCGCTGGCGATCAAGGACGGCAAAGAGCACCGACGGGAGTTCCGGGTTGGACTCTCGTTGTGTGTGGTGGACGCGTCCCGTATCCTGATTCGAGCCTATGAGGAGCCTAAGCATGAACCCGCCGCCGATTGGGATCGATGAGTTTCGGAACCGCCGCGAGAAGGTGCTCGAGTCGCTCGATGGTGCCGTCGGGCTGGTCTTCGCCGGAGAGGCGGGGGGCGGGCTGCACGGGGTGTTCAGGGCGGACAGTCACTTCGCGTACCTGACCGGCATCACGGCCGAACCGGGCGCGGCGCTGCTGCTGGACCCGCGTGCGGAGGATCCGAACCGCCGGGCGATCCTGTTTCTGAAGCCGCTCGCGCCGGAGGTGGAGGCGTGGGACGGGTTGCGAGATCCGATCTCGTCGAACCTCAAAGCGCGACACGGGTTCGCGACGATCATGCGGACAACCCTGCTTCCGAGGCAGCTAACCAACGTCGCGAGGTTGCGCAAACGGCTGGCGTGCCTGCACACGTTCGCCGTGTACGAGGGGCCGGTGTCGAGCGACTTGGCGACGTTCCGAAAGGTCGGGGAGCGGGTGCTGGGCGTATCGATCGAGGACCGCACGAACCTGCTCCCCGCGATGCGCGCGAAGAAGTCCGAGGCCGAGCTCTCGCTCATGCGCCGCGCGATCTCGAGCACCGCGGCGGCGTACGCGAAGGCACGCGGCGAGATCCGCGCGGGCGTGAACGAGCGCGACGTGCAGCGTTCACTCGAACAAACGTGGTTCGGGCTGGGCGCCTCGGGCAACGCGTACAACCCGATCGTGGGCGCGGGCAAAAACTCGACGGTGCTGCACTACAACCACAACAACCAGGAGATGCGCGCGGGGGACGTGCTGCTCATCGACGCGGCTGCCGCGTACGGCGGGTACTGCGCCGACATCACGCGGGCGTACCCCGTGGATGGCAAGTTCACACCTCGGCAGCGAGAGGTGTACTCGCTCGTGCTGGAGGCGCAGATCGCGGCGATCGAGGCCACGAAACCCGGAGCGTTGATCCACGAGGTCGACGAAGCCGCGAGGCGGGTCTTCAGGCGTGCCGGCGTCGAGGACTTCTACATCCACGGCATCGGCCACCAACTGGGGATGGAAGTGCACGACGCGACGCCCGACGGAGCCTACGTGCCGGGGATGATCACGACGATCGAGCCGGGGCTGTACTTCCCAGAAGAGGGGTTGGGCATCCGGATCGAGGACGACATCCTGATCACCGAGCGCGGCAACGAGAACCTCTCAGCGGAGATTCCCAAAGCGCTGAACGAGATCGGCGGGTAATCACAGCCAGATGCGCAGGAGCGTTTCGACGACCATCGCGCCCATGATCAAGGGAAGATGGGCGATCGAGAAGAAGAACACAGCGCGGGCCTGGGCTCTTGTCCGGCCGCGGACAAGCTGGTAGGCAAGGGTGCAGAACACGCCGGCGGCGACGCCAGCGATTGCGATGTACAACCAGCCTAACTGGACGGGGAGAAGCCACGCCGGGGCAATCGTCGCGGGGACAAGAAGGACGGTCCAGCGGATGATGGTGGACGCGGTGCGGCGCTCTCCGTTCTCGACGACGGGCAGCACCTTGTATCCGCCCTTGGCATAGTCATCGCGGTACATCCAGGCGATGGCGAGAAAGTGCGGGATCTGCCAGACGAACATCAGGATGAAGAGGGACCACCCGCCCCAGCGCCCGAGCTCGGCGAGCGGAGACCCCTGCGCCGCGGCGACCCATCCGATGAGAGGCGGGAGCGCGCCGGGGATGGCACCAACAAGTGTCGAGAGCGTGGTGCGGGGCTTCATCGGCGTGTAGATGAAGATGTAGACGATGACACACGCCGCGGAGATCGCCGCGGCGACCCAGTTGGTCAGCAGCGCGAGCACCAGGACGCCGACGACAGAGAGCACGACCCCGGTCGTCAGGATCGCGCTGGGAGTCGCGCGGCCCGAGGGCAACGGCCGGTTGCGGGTGCGATCCATCAGGGCGTCGCGGTCTGCCTCCATCCACTGATTGATCGCGTTCGCGCCGGCCGCGGAGAGGGCGGTACCGGCCATCGATGAGAGCCCGGCGATGATGAGTTCAGGAAGTGACCACGTCTTGGGGGCCGCGGCGAGCAAGAAGCCGACGGTCGACGTGATCGTGACCAGCCGCGTGATGCCGGGCTTGGTCGCCTCGATAAGGGGCGCGATAGGGGAGGCCGGCTTGGCGGCGGATTCGTTCGAAAGAGAGATACCGCTGGCGAGTCTGGCCACCTCGTCACCTCGATAGAGCCCGTGGGGGGCTCGTGCGGGAAAGCACCACAAGTTCCGGTCGGACAGGAATGCTAGGCGGGTGTTTGGCCACATTCCGGGCAGGGAACGGAAGGGGGCAGGCCACACCGGTCGTACGCGCAGGCCTGGCAGGCGACCGGGTTGCGGCGGGTGCGGACGAGAGCGGCGAAGCCCAGCAGAAGCGAGAGGGCCGCGAGCGGGGCAAGGGGGATCCAGAGGAACGATTGGATCCAGGTGCCTTGGCGGGATGGACGTAGAGCCAGCGGCCTCCAGTCTTTCCAGCTCGCGTTCCAGGCGATCTGGAAGTCAAATCCGCGGCTTCCGGCGACCTGCTCCGCGTACCGACCGGTAGGCGTCACCCACGCGATTTCTCCAGCGCGGAGCCAGATCTGGCGTCCTTCCGGCAGGCCAATCTTCGGCAGCGTCACGAAAGACAGGAGGAGGAGAAAGCTCGGCAAGGTACCGAGAGAGAGAAGGGCAGCGAGGCGACGTTTGGGGCGGTGGAACTTCACGGGAACACCGGTCGCCCGGGGCAGTCAGACCGGAGAAGGCAATACGCGACCGCTTGGTTCGTTATCATCGGACCGGCGGCATCGCCGCCATACGAAAGGAATGTACCAAGATGGCTTCGAAGATGATTCGCACGTTTGCAGTTCCCGTCCTCGCGTTGACGACCGCGGCCGGATTCGCGTGGTCTTTTCAGCCGGAGCCCCCCAAGCCGCGTGAAGGCGGCCAGCCGGGCGAGCGTGGCCGTGAGGGCGGCCAGCCCGGCGAGCGTGGACGCGGCGGGGAGATGCGTGCGCCGAGCGTCGGGGGTGCGATGAAGTCGATCGGTCGCCCGTTGAAGGCGCTGATGGCACAAATCACGGACCCTGCGAAGAAGGACGAAAACCTCCAGCTGATCAACGACATGCAGCGAGGAGCCGTGATGGCCAAGGGCGCGAAGCTCGACGAGAAGATCCTGGCCAAAGCGGGGGACGCGAAGGCGCAGGCGGAGATGCGCACGAAGTTCCGCCGCAACATGCTCACGCTGACCAAGACCCTGCTCGAAGTCGAGACGCTGCTGCTTGACGACAAGCTCGAGGAAGCCAAGACCCAGCTCGAGAGCGCGGTCAAGATGCGCGACGAGAACCACAAGGCGATGGGCATCGACGACTGAGTCTGCAGCTTTGGCGCCCCCGCCAAAGAGTGTCTCCGGGCGTCCCGCCCGGAGTTTTTTTGCGCGCACGGCGCGTGATGCGGTTCGTCGGGACCGGAGACCCCGGATGACTCTTGGGCGAGGGCGCCCAAGCTACGGACGGGCGTAGACGGTTCGGCGGTGGGTGTTTACCATGCTGACGCACGCGAACACTGGAGACCGGTATGCCGTTCTACGTCAAGCTCGGGACTCTGCCGAAGAAACGCCACGTTCAGTTCCGCCGGCCTGACGGCGCCCTGTATTCGGAAGAGCTCTTCGGCACCGAGGGGTTCTCTGGCCCTACTTCGACCATGTACCACATCCATCCGCCCACCCAAGTCACGGGTTGGAAGCGGTTGTACTCCACCAAGGTCGAGTATGTTGAGCAGGACGTGATGCGGATGCGACATCTCAAGACCGCGCACCAAAAGGCCGCGGGGGATGCCGTCACAGGACGCGTCGTGCTCTTCGGCAACAGCGACTGCGAGATCGCCACCTGCGTGCCCGCCGAGCAGATGAACTACCACTTCAAGAATGGGCAGGGCGATGAGTGCCTGTTCATTCACTTCGGCTCGGGCGTCGTGCACACGCTGATGGGCACGCTGAAGTTCGGCCCCAAGGACTACATCATCCTGCCGAAGGGGGTGACGTACCAGATCGTGTTCGACAAGCTCGCCGACGACAAGCGCCCCGAGAACTACACCGCCGCGGAGATGCCCTACGGCAAGTTCCTGCTCATCGAGACGGCCAACGGCTCGCACATCGGGCCCCCGCCCCGGTACATGTCGAAATCGACCGCGCAGTTCCTCGAGCACTCCCCCATGTGCGAGCGCGACCTGCGGACGCCCGAGTTCCCGCTCACCTTCGACCAGCGCGGCGAGTTCGAGGTTCGGATCAAGGCCCGCGACCTCGTCCACTCCTACATCTACCCCTATCACCCGCTCGACCTCGTCGGCTGGGACGGGTGCTACTACCCGTACATCTTCAACATCGATGATTTCTCGCCGATCACCGGCAAGCTCCACATGCCCCCGCCGATTCATCAGACGTTCGAGGCCCACAACTTCGTGATCTGCTCGTTCTGCCCCCGCATGCTCGACTGGGACCCCAACGCCATCCCGGTGCCGTACAACCACAGCAACCTCGACAGCGACGAAGTGCTGTACTACGTCGAGGGAAACTACAAGGCCAGGAAGGGGATCGAGCAAGGCTCGGTGACCTCGCACCCGCAGGGCATCCCGCACGGCCCTCACCCGGGCACGATCGAGAAGTCGATCGGGGCAACGTACACAAACGAGCTCGCGGTGATGTGCGACACCTTCCGGCCGCTCTTCCCCACGAAGGCGGCCCTGGGTATCGATGATCCCAACTACCCCAACAGTTGGCAGGGGGAGCACTTCCCGATGGCCCAAGCTGGCGGCGCAGACGGTGCCTCCGGGCTCGGCAATCCGCCCTTGAAGCAGGCTGCTGAGATCCTCCGGGCTCGCTCCGTGAACGTTTGGGGCGATTGACCCCCGCCGGAGCCGCGGGCTGGCGGACGGCCCCCGGTTCCGATAGCATTGCGACTATGGCCAGGAAGCGCCCACCGCGCCGCACCGAACTCGCTCTCGCCCTGTTCACCCTCGTGCAGGCCGCGGCGAGCGGTGGCGCAAGCGCCCAAGACGCGCCCCCGTACTCCGGCAAAGACTTTGGCGGCGTGCGGTTTTCCCAATCCGCTACCCGCGGCGAACTCGAGTTCGCCGCGTCTCGCGTCTACGCCTTCGACGAGGGCGGTTGCCGACGGCTGGTGCTCATCGGCGACGTCCGTGTCAAGATCGCGGGGTACGACCTCCACGCCAAGCGGGCCGCGGCGTGGCTCCAGGCCTCCCCGGACGGCCAGTCTCAGCAGGTCTTCGTGCTGCTGGATGATTTCGGGGCCCCGGCCGAAACGGTCGCCGGAGCGACCATCAGTGTGCAGCGGCTGCCCGTGAAGGCGGTGATCGTTCCGGTTGGGGGGATGCGGCTGCGTGCTGACCTGGTCGTTCCCGAAGCACCGCGCGACAGCGGTGAGACCCGCGCCGACGGCGAGTTCATGGTGTTGGCCGAGCGAGAGTTCGCGAAGTCGCTGTGGCGGGAGACCAACCCCGCGGCGGCAGCGGCTTCCGCGGCGGCGGCGCAGCAGGCGGCGAGCAAGCCCCTGCTCGACCAGCGGATGATCCCGCTGCGTACAGCCCAGCGTGCGGCACGTCGCGACGCGGGGCTGCCCGAGCCGTACATCGCACCGCCACCGGCTCCCCCAGTGCGTGAGGCCCGGCGGCCGAACCAGTCGAACGAAGAATCGGTGACACCTCGCAGGTCCAGCTCCGGTGAATCGGTACGCGGCGGGACGCCGACGAGCGGTGACCGTGCAAGGCCGTCAACGGATCGGCCGACCGCGGTCGCGGAGCGGCCGAAGTCGACGGAGACATCCCCCACTCCCGGGCCCGCACCGATCGGTACGACGACATCTGAAGCGAAGACCGCGGCGAGCACGCCCTCGTCGGTTGCGTCGCCAGCCGCGGCGTTGGCAGATGGGCGAGCCCCGATCTTCTCGCCTCGAGGCGTGATCACGATCTCCCCGCAGAATCTGACCTACATCTCGGGTGAGACGGAGAATCAGCTGCTGGCCACCGGCGGGGTGATCCTCCAGTACACGGAGCAGATGGGCCGGGTGCTGCAGGTGACCGCGCAGCGGGCGGTGGTCTTCTTCGAGCCGGGCCAGGGGACTCAGGGCACGCAGTTCGGCGCGGACACCGTGCGCGGCATTTACCTCGAAGGGGACGTGCAGGCGACCGACGGCAGGTACACGATCCGAGGGCCGGAGATCTACTACGACGTCAAGGCCAACCGCGCGGTCTCGGTCGACTCGGTTTTCTGGACGTTCGACGAGGCCCGCAAGCTGCCCTTGTACGTGCGCGCGAAAGCGATCTACCAGGAAGCGTCCGCGCAGTTCACGGCGAAGAACGCGCAGCTCACCAACTCGGCGTTCTTTGATCCTGAGCTCGCGATCGGCGCTTCGAGCGTGACGATCACACGTGAGACCGTTCAGGAACCGAGCCGGGGCGAGAAGACGGCCCCACCGCCGACGACGCGCACGCTCGTCGAGGCCGAGGACGTCGTGACCCGCCTGGCTGGCGTCCCCGTCTTCTATTGGCCTTTCTACAAGGGCGACCCGGACCGCTTCATCGTGAAGGACTTCCGGGTCGAGAACTTCTCCGGCTCGGGCGCCGCGGTCCGGGCGACCTTCGACATCTACGGGCTTGTCGGCGCGAAGAAGAACAAACGCTTCCAGGCGGATCTGCTCACCGACTTCTTCGTCGAGCGCGGCGTCGGACTGGGAACGAAGCTGGGATGGCAGACCGACAACGCCGACGGATCCCTGCTCGCCTGGGCGCTGCCGAGCGACCGCGGCATTGACGTGATGAAACCCGGAACCCAGCTGAACCGGGATGGCGAGTTCCGCGGCGTGCTGCTCGCGGAGCACCGCGAGAAGATCGACGAGAAGTGGACGATACTCGCCGAGGTCGCGGTCGTCAGCGACGAGGCCGTGATCGACGCGTTCTTCGAGGGCTTGGGCGAGACGCGGCGCGAGTTCACCAACCGGATCGCGGCCCGTCGGATCGATAAGAACACGCTGTTCTCCGCGGAGATCAAGGGCTCGATCAACGACTTCGTCTCGAACGAGTATCTGCTGCAAAGCCGCGGGTACTCGGTGACTAAGGCGCCCGAGCTCTTTTACTCCAGACTCGCCGACGACTTGTTGAGGAACCGGCCGGGGCTGTTGACCTACTTCTCCGAGTACCGCGCCGGGTACATGTACATGAACTTCGACGAGGTCGACGCCCGCGACCACGGGTTCACGAACAACAGCCTCGCGCAGCGCGCCCTGGGCGTGAACTTCGACGAGAAGCTGGGCGATGCGCTTCGGGCTCGCGGACTGGACGAGGACGGGGTCTTCCGGGCCGACACTCGCCACGAGCTGAACGCCACGCTCAACGCTGGGCCGGTGAAACTCAATCCGTTCGTCGTCGCCCGCGGCACCGGGTACGACCGCGAGTTCGACGACTACGCGCCGGACCAGTCCGAATCGGGCCGGGTGTGGAGCGCCGCCGGGCTGCGGGTCTCCACGACCCTGCAACGCGTGTACGAGAACGCGGACTCCAGACTCTTCGACATCCATCGGTTGCGGCACATCATCGAGCCCAGCGCGACGCTCTGGGCGAGCGGGACCAGCCTCGAGTCGAAGGACATGCCGGTCTATGACGAACGTGTCGAGGCGCTCGCCGACGGGTCGATCGTCAGGCTCGGCGTGACCCAGACGTTCCAGACACAGCGCGGCGGGCCCGGCCAATGGCACAACACCGACTTCCTGGTGATCTCAACTGACTACGTCTATTCCTCCGACGACACTCCCCGCAGAGGTCCGATCGGGCGTTTCGTCGAGTACCGCCCAGAGCTCTCGAACGCGGGCGAGTTCTTTGTCACCGAGGCGTTGTGGCGCACGAGCGACACCGTCACGCTCACGGGCTCGTCGGTGTTTGACCTCGACCGCAACCAGCAGGCCCTGACCGCCGTCGGCACGCTGGTGCAGCACTCACCGCTGTTCGCAACGCTCGCGGAGCTGCGGTACCTCAACGCCCAGGACTCGACGATCATCACGCTCGGCGCGCGGTACCAGATGACCTCGAAGTACGACATCTTTGCCGGTGCCGACTACGACGTCGACGAAGGCGGTTTCCGCAACACCTCGTTCGAGGTGCAGCGCAGGTTCCCGAGCGCGACGTTCGGGCTGGGTCTTGCGTACAACGACATCACCGGCGAGTCGTCCTTCTCGTTCGTCTTCCGCCCGTCCGGCGCGATTGGCGGCTCACGGATCTCCGGGCTTGGCTCGGCCCAGACCACGTCGTCCAGCGGCGGATTCTGATCACGACCCCCGCGAGCGGGCGCCGATCGCTGCGAGCGTTTGCTGCAGCGCGACGAAGCCGAGCACCAACGCCCCGATGGCGATGCGTGTCCACCACGAGCTCAGCGTGCCCTGGAACGCGATGAGCGTCTGAATTAGCGCGAGCGTCGCGACCCCCACCGCTGTTCCCGCCATCGAACCGACGCCGCCCCGGAGCAGCGTGCCACCGATGACCACCGCGGCGATGACGTCCAGCTCGAGCCCTTTGCACGAGGCCGGGTCGCCCGACTGCTGGTACAGCAAGAAAGCGCACCCAGCCATCGCCGAGAGGAACCCGGCCGACGCGTACACCGCGACCCGGGTGCGTTCGACGGGAAGGCCCATCAATGCCGCGGCGTGCTCGTCGTCTCCGATGGCATGGATGGCCCGGCCCGGTCGGGTGCGGGCCAGGAGCAGCCCCCCCACCGCAAGGACCGCGACGACCACGGGCACGGTGCAGGGAATGGTCATCGTCGAGCCAGCGATGTGCACGGTCGCGGAGAACGACTCGTTCAGCGTCTCGGCGATGAAGGGGTGGTGAACGGCGATCGATTGCGGATGGACCGCGAACGCCGCGCCCCGCGCGAGGAACAGGCCGGCGAGCGTCACCATGAACGCTGGGAGCTTGAACCGTGAGATGAGCATCCCCTGCGCCGTGCCGAACGCCGCGCCCCCGACAAGGGCGCACGCCATCGCGGGGAGCGGGTGCCAGCCGTGGTGTGCAACAAGAGAGGCGACCCCGACGGATGTGAACGCCATAAGGGCGCCGACGGACAAGTCGATGCCGCCAGAGATGATGACGAGCGTCGCGCCCGCCGCGGCGATCGCGAGAAAGGCGTTGTCGACGAGCAGGTTCCGGATGACCAGCGGTGAGGAGAACCCGTCGAAGAGCAGCAGACCGCAGGCGTACGCGATGACGAGCACGGCGAGCGCGGCGAAGAAAGGGACCTCCCTGAAGGTCGCGAGTTTCACTCCGGCCTCCTCGCACCAAACATCGCGCGGAACTCCCCGGAGCGGAGCAGGCACACGCCGAGCACAAGGAGGGCTTTCGGCGCGGGCGCGACTTCGGCGGGCACGTTCAGCATGTAGATCGTCGTGGTCATCGCTTGCAAGAGCACGGCTCCGATGAGGGTGCCGAGAAGACTAAACCGACCTCCCTTGAGGGAAGTACCGCCGATGACGACCGCGAGGATCGCGTCGAGCTCGAGGAGTTGACCAGCGTTGTTTGCGTCCGCGGCTTTGATGTACGAGCACTCGATGAGCCCGACCGTGGCCGCGCAGGCCCCGCACAGGCTATAGCAGGCGAGCTTCAGGCCGCGCTCGTCGATCCCCGCAATCCGGGCAGCGCGTGGATTGTCTCCGACCGCGGAAACGAAGAGCCCGAACGGCGTGCGGCGGGCGAGCACCCCCACTGCCAGCGCAACCGCGGCGAGGAGCCAGACGGGCGCGGGGATCGCGACGAGCGCGCCGTTCGCGAGCCATGCGAGGGCGGGTTCATCGAAGCCGACGATGACGCCCCCGCTGATAAGCTGCGCAACGCCGCGACCTGCCACCATGAGAACCAGCGTCGCCACGATGGGTTGCATGCGCATGAACGCGACGAGCGCGCCGTTCCATGCGCCCAACGCAGCTCCGCAGATGAGCGACGCGAGCACTGCGACAGGCCAGGGCGCCGAGTGCTTCGACACCAGCACCGCGCCGATCGCGCCGGATACCGCGGCGACAGCACCTACCGAGAGATCAACGCCGCCGGTCGCGATGACGAGGGTCATGCCGATCGCCGCGATGCCCGTGCGCGCAGCGTGGCTGAGGATGTCGACGATGGTGCCGTAGAACCTGCCGTCGCGGAACTCGATGTGGAAAAACCCGGGCGAGAAGAAAGCGTTGACGCACAGCAGCAGCCCGAGCGCGACGAGCGGCCAGCGGAGGTCCCGGAGTTGTTCAGTCGGTCTGGGCACTTGCGGGGGATTCTGAGATGGCGCGGAGCATGGACTGCGGCAAGATGTTCGGGGCAGAGAGTTCGGCGACGCTCGCCCGGTCGCGGAGAACCGTCACGCGGTCGCACGCCGAGGCGAGTTCGTCGAGATCGGAGGAGACCAGGAGCACGGCGACCCCCTGGTCCCTGAGTTCGGCGAGCACGCGGAGCACGTCGGCCTTGGCACCAATGTCGATGCCGCGGGTCGGCTCATCGGTGATCAACAGCTTCGGCTCCGCGGCGAGGCAACGTGCGAGGAGCGCCTTCTGCTGGTTTCCGCCCGAGAGACTCGAAAGAGGAGCGTCGGACGAGCCGCACTTGATGCCCAGGCGTGCGATGAAGCGTTGGGCGAGATCGCCCGGGGCCTTTCCCACGCGGGTCAGGAGCGTGATGGCGATGTTGTCCGCGACCGACAGCGAGGGGAACACGCCGGCATCGCGCCGGTCTTCGGGCGTCATGGTCATGCCGAGCTTGACGGAGTGGCGGGGCGTCCGGGCGTTGAGCGGTCGCCCCATCCAGCGCCGGTCGCCGCGGTGGGGCGCGGGATGACTGAAGATCGCCCGCGCGGTTTCGGTGCGGCCGGACCCCAGGAGTCCGGCGAGCCCGAGGATCTCGCCCGATCGAATGACCAACGACACGCCCTCGATCGAGCCGGGGTGGCGCATGTCGCGGGCTTCGAGAAGGGTCGTGCCTTTCTGCGGCGAGGCGGAGGCGTGATGGTGAGACGTGTTGGCGTCGCGGCCGAGCATGAGCCAGACGAGTGATGAGCGGGTGAGCGACGCCGCGGGGCGCTCCGCGACCAACTGACCGTCACGGAGGACGGTGACGTCGTCCGCGAGCTCAAAGACCTGATCGAGGAAGTGGGTGACGACGATCACGGCGAGGCCGCGGTCGCGGAGCGTGCGGAGCACCGCGAACAGCCGTTGCACTTCGGGGCGGTCCAGGCTCGACGTTGGTTCGTCGAGGATGAGTACCGAAGCGTCGACGTCGAGTGCGCGGGCGACCGCGACGAGTTGCTGCTCCGCCGTCGAGCACGCGTGGAGCTCGCGATCGGGGTCGATCGCGATGCCGACGCGGGCGATGGCGCGGAGCGCACGCGAACGGACTTCGCGACGGCGGATGAAGCCGAGCCGATTGAGCGGCTCACGGCCGAGCGAAATGTTCTCGGCGACGGTCATGTGGGGGATCAGGCCGATTTCCTGATGAACGGTGCTGATACCCATCGCTTCCGCGTCTCGCGGGGTTGAGAAGCGGGCGGCGCGGCCGTGCAACACGACATCGCCGCTGTCGGGCCGAACGACCCCGGTCAGGCACTTGATGAGCGTGCTCTTGCCGGCACCGTTCTCGCCGAGGAGCGCGGTGATTCTTCCTCGAAAGAACGTGGCCGTTACGTTGCGCAGCGCGCGAACCGGTCCGTAGGACTTGGTGAGTTCGCGGGTGCGGAGGGCGGGCTCGTCGGCGTGCATCGGTCAGTAGACGCGGGACTTGATGGCCTCGGCGGCGTTGGATTGGTCGAACACGCGGGCGGGCGTCACGATGCGGCGCTCGACGGGCTTCTTGGCGGCCAGAGCCTGCACGGTGTCGAAGAGTTGCGGGCCCAGGAGGGGGCTGCACTCGACGGTGCAGTTGAGCTTGCCGGCGACCATGGCATCGAACGCCGCGCGAACAGCGTCGATGGAAATCACCTTGATGTCGAGCCCGGGCTTGAGCCCTGATTCTTCGATGGCCTGGATCGCACCGAGCGCCATGTCGTCGTTGTGGGCGTAGACCGCGGTGATCTGCTTGCCCTCGGGGCTCTTGAGGAAAGCTTCCATGACCTCGCGCCCCTTCGCGCGCGTGAACTCGGCGGACTGGCTTTTGATGATCGTGACCCCCGGGTGCTTCGAGATGAACTCCTCGAACCCCTTCTTGCGATCGATGGCCGGCGCGGCGCCCGGCGTGCCCTGAAGCTCAGCGACCACGGCCTTCCCGCCGGTGGCGTTCACGAGCCACGCCGCGGCTCGCCGACCTTCGTCAACGAAGTCAGCGCCGATGAACGTGGCGTACAGCGAGGGGTCGGAGACATTGACGAGGCGGTCGGTGAGCACGACGGGGATCCCCGCGGCCTTGACCTCCTTGAGCACGGGCTCCCAACCGGTCTCGACCACCGGAGCGAAGGCGATCACGTCGACCTTCATCACGATGAAGTTGCGGATCGCCTTGATCTGGTTCTCCTGCTTCTGCTGGGCGTCGGAGAAGGAGAGTTGGATGCCGCGGGCCTTGGCCTCGTTTGTGATCGAGTCGGTGTTGGCCTTGCGCCAGTCGCTCTCCGCGCCGATCTGGGCGAACCCGACTTTGAGCTGAGCGGCGGGCGCGGCCGGGCCGGTGCTCGACGGGGGCGGTGACTTCTCCTTGCAGGCCATCGGGACGATCGCGAGTGCGGCGAGGGCGAGGAGTGCGGCGCGGCGGGTAAGGAAAGGCATGCGGGGCTCCGTGGGGCTGGTGTGGCCCGTGTCGTGTAGCATACCGTCGCGGCGTCCTGCTGGTCCTCGCGGGCCCGGGGATCGCTGGTCGCGACGCTTAGGAGATCCCGCCGTGCTCGAACCCCTCACCCTTGGATTCATCCCCTCCAGCCGCGGCTTCTTCTCGAAGGAGCTCGCCGCGTCTATGCGTGCGCAGGCCATCGCGGCGATGGAGAAGCTGGGCGTGCGGGTCGTGGTCCCTGGCTCGGACCAGACTCGCGTCGGGTGCGTCGAGACACGCGAGGAGGCGGAACTCGCGGCGGAGCTGTTCCGCAAGGAACGGGTCCGTGGCATCGTGGTCGGCGCGGTGAACTTCGGCGAGGAACAGGGCGTCGCCTGGTGCGTGAAGAAGGCGTCGCTGGACGTGCCGATCCTGATTTTCGGTTGCCAGGAAGAAGAGCGACTGACGATGACAACGAAGCGGCGCGACGCGTTCTGCGGGCTGCTGTCGATCGGCGAGGTACTCCGGCAGATCGGCGCGAAGTACACGGTGGCCCAGCGGCCGGTGTGCTTCCCGGGCGACGCGTCGTTCGCGGAGGACGTCGATCGGTTCGTGCGGGTGTGCCGCGTGGTGCACGGCGTGAAGAACGCGCGGTACGGGCAGGTGGGCGCGAGGCCCGACGCGTTCTGGACGTGCCGGTACGACGAGAAGGGCCTGCAGCGCATGGGGCCGACGGTGGTGACGCTGGACCTGTCAGAGGTGATCGGCGGCGCGAACAAGATCGGCGACGACGACAAGGACCTGCCGCGCGTGATCGCGTCGATCCAGGGGTACGCGGACACCTCGCGGATCAAACAGCTCTCGGTAGTCCGGAGCGCGAAGCTGGAGTTGTTCTTGCGGCGGTGGGCGAAAGCCAACGCGATCGACGCCTTCGGGATTCAATGCTGGACGAGCATCCAGGCGAACTACGGCGTGTGCTCCTGCACGACGATGAGCCGCTTCGGCGACGAGGGAGTGCCCAGCGCGTGCGAGGCGGACATCATGGGCACGCTCTCGATGCACGCGTCGATGCTCGCCGCGGGTTCGCCCGCGGGGCTCGCGGACTGGAACAACCTTCACAACGACGACGACGAGTTGGTGAACGTGTGGCACTGCGGCGTGTTCCCCGGCGCGTTCGCGAAGACGCCTGTGCGGATCGGTGTGCAGGAGATCATCGCGAGCAGCGGCGCGGCGTCGTACGACAACTCAGAGGGCACGATCGAGTTCGTGGCGCGCGATGGACCGCTGACGCTGTGCCGGGTCACGCAGGATCCCGACGGCGGGATGAAAGCGGTGATCGCGGAAGGCGCGATCGAGAGCAACCCGGCGGTGACCTTCGGGTGCTACGGGTGGTGCCGGCTGCCGAATCTCGAGCGTCTCTACCGCGACGTGCTGCTGCGGCACTTCCCGCATCACGTGGCGATCGCGCAGGGGCATGTGGGGAATGTGCTGTGGGAGGCGCTGGGCAACTACTTCGGGATCAAGATGTACCACGGAACGCAGGAGACGCCGGGGCTGTACACGCCGCGTCTGCCCTTTGGCGCGATGAAGCAGAGCGACGCGGGATTCCGCGAGAAACTGGCAGTGGCAGCGGGCTGACGTGGCAGCGGTCTTCTGACCGCTGGGTCAACAAGCCCGCTCCGCGGGCGTTTCCGTGTGTCGCCGCACACGCGGTCGGAGCCCGCGTGGCAGACCCAGCGGGCGGAGCCCGCTGCCACCCCTCTGATGGCAGCGGGCTGAAGTGGCAGCGGTCTCCTGACCGCTGGGTCAACAAGTCCGATCCGCGGCGAGTCTGCTCGTCGCCGCCCACGCGGTCAGAGCCCGCGTGGCAGACCCAGCGGGCGGAGCCCGCTGCCACCTTACTTACCCAGCCGGAGAGCCTGCTCGATCGCTGCGACGCGGGATTCGAGGGTGCGGTTGTCTTCGCGGCTCGCATCGAACTGCCGCTTCATTGTCTGGAGTTCGCGGGCCTGGCGCTCGATGACGTGGCGGGCGGCCTGCTGGTTGACGCCAATGGCGGTGTTCACGAGGTTGATGGGCGAGCCCGACGGCGCGCCCTCCCATGCACGGCCGACGAGCCGGGCGAGGTGGTCCATCTCGAGCCGCTCGGCGGGCACGGCGACGGCGGAACCGTCGTTGAGGCCCGAGGCAACGATGTAGTCGCCGGCGTTGACGCTGCCGCGGACGAGCACGGGGACCTGGCCCATGAAGGCGACTTTTTCGCAACGGGAGACGTCGCCGTTGGCGGGCTGGTTGCCGAGGACAATGGGGGCACGAGAGACGACCATCACCTGCTCGGCACCCGCGGTGATGCGGGAGATTTTGCCGGCGCGGACGCCGACGACTTCGCCCCAGTTGATGCGTTCGTTAGGGTTGGACCGTTCGAGGTATTCGGCGTAGTCGGCGCCCTTCGAGCCGTAGGTGACGCCGCCGTCCTTGCAGTTTTGGAGAGCCTGGGTACGCAGGACAGCGAGCGCGGCGGCCTGCTCGATGGCACCGATGGTCTCGATGACGTCGAACTCGAGGCCCCAGCAGACGAGGTCGTTCATCTGCTGCTGCGTGGGAAGGTCGAAGAGGACACCCGGGTTGCCGATGGCGATCGGGTTTCCGGTGATGCTGGGGAGGGTCATGCTCGGCAGCACGCCTCCGCTGAGACCGTAGAGGGCGGGTGACCCGCTGTTGAAGTTGAGCGGGGGAGTGATGACCGACTGACCGGCGATGTTGATGGTGTTCCAGGACAGGCTGGGTGATACGGGTGCTTGGGTCTGGCCCAGGGTCGGGAGCGTGCCGGCGGAGAACGAGCCGCGGCTGAACCACGAGGAGGCCGGGTTGAAGACGATGTTGGGACGTAGGTTGAAGGTGACGCCGGGGGGCGGTGCCACCCAATCGAAGTTGTTGAAGTCGAAGCCTTCGATGCGGCCGGTGATGTTGCCGAGTCCGTTGTAGAAAGTGACGAAGTGGTTGTTGCGGTTGGTCTCGGCGTTGTTGATTTTGATGGCGATGCCATCGGCGTCGGCAGCGCCGGTGTTCTCGAAGAGGGCGACGTGGTTGCCGGAGAGGGAGCCGTTGGCGCGGACGATGAAGTTGCCGTTCCCGTCATCGAGAAAGTTACGGAAGATCGGGTTGCCGCCGGTGTTGGTCGTGGAGCCAACGCGGCCGTCGTTGGAGACCGAGAAGAACGCGCGTCGGGAGAGGGAAGGGACCTGACCCACGAGCAGTGCTGTTGGGTTGTACATGCCGAAGTGGAATGCGCCGAACGAGTTCCACACCACGCCGCCGACGGAGTCGTTGACGTTGCGCACGCGCACGCCGACATCCGGGCCGGAGACTTCGAGCTTGTCGAAGGCCTGGCCGACAATGGTGCCGGCTCCCGGGGTCGTGGTGCCGATGCCGACCGCACCAGAGTTGCCGTTGATCATGAAGGGGATCGTGGAGCCGGTGCTGTTGCGAACGAGGAGTTGGCCGGCTCCCTCGGTATTGCCGCTGCCCGAGCTGATGAAGCTCCACGTTCGGCCGTTGACGGAGGTGTTCGAGAGGTCGATCCACGTGCCCCCGGTTGAGGAGCTGACCAGGTTCAAGGCCTGCTGCTGATTCGCAAGCACATGAACTGGCGCACTCGGGCTGGTCGTACCGACGCCCACGCGTCCATCGACGTGGATGTTCTGCGAGAATCGGTTGGTCTGCGAGAAGACCTGGTTGGCGCGGTTGAGCAACGCGGCGTTGGTCGAGAGCTGCCCGTCGACGATGGCACCGTTGTAAGAAGCCGCGGTAACGCCGGTGAGCCCCGAGCCGTTTCCAACGAACACATTGGCCGCGTTGTTGAAGGTCTTCGCGCCCGAGACGGTCTGCGTGCTGGTCGCGGTCATCAGGCCGTTGGATGTCACGAAGCCGGAAGCGAGCACGCCCGAGAGACCGGTGGCGTCCATCTGCAGCGCCTTGCCGGCGACCGCAGCGAACGGGGCCTGGCTGAGGCGCTGGCGGGGCGAGAGCGTGGTGAAGTTCGCGCCGCCCGGTTCACGGACCGCGATCTGGAGCCAGCGAGGCTCGTTACCGGTGCCGTAGGCATTGGGGCCGAAGTCGAGCCCCGCGGCGGTGAAACGACCCTGGTCGAAGACGACGTCGACGGTGAGCTCGACGTTGTTCACCCAGGTGCCGGCGAGGTCGGCGGTGTAAAGACGAAAACGGACCTGACCGGGGCCGGAGAGTGGTGCCCCGACCGCGTCTGTGGCCTCACCTTGGTAGGTAAAGGCCGAGTTGCCGCCAGAGGACTGGGCGAAGCACGGTCCGCTCGCGGCCAGAGTTCCCGCCAACACCGCCAGAACAGCCGCTTTCGTCACTCGCAACATAACGCACTCCCGCATTCCTGCCGCGACCGGGTGTCGCGGGGGTCCCGGCAGGTCCGAAAACCCCCGCTTTCGCGCTTGGGGGGCCTGCCACTGGAGTGAAGTGCGACGCTGAAGCGTGCGAACCCACATTCGGGTGAAAAAATAGTCAACGTGGCAGCGGTCTTCTGACCGCTGAGTCAACAAGCCCGCTCCGCGGGCGTGCCTGGTTGTCGATCGGCACGCGGTCGGAGCCCGCGTGCTCGACCCAGCGGGCGGAGCCCGCTGCCACGGCGGAGGCCGGTGTCTTCCCTGAAACACGAGGCCCTCGCCTTTCGGCGCGGCCTCGCGAAGTGTGGTTTGCTTTGGCTGATTACTTCAGCCGCAGGAGTTCCTCGATCGCCGCGAGACGGGCTTCGAGGTTCTTGTTGTGCTCCTGAAGGCTGGCGACGTCAGACTTGAGCGACGCGTTCTCGGCGACAACGCCATCCACGCGGGAGGCATGGCGGCTGAGCACGTGCTGCGCGGCTTGCTGGTTCACACCGATGGCGGTGTTCACGAAGTTGATGGGCTTGCCGTGGGAGGATTCCCATGCGCGGCCGACGAGGCGCTTGAGGTGGTCGAGTTCGAGGGCGTCGGGCGAGACGGCGACGGCGGATCCGTCGTTCAACCCTGAGGCGACGATGTAGTCACCGGCGTTGACATCGCCACGAACGACGACGGGGACCTGGCCCATGAACGCGACCTTCTCCATGCCGGAGACGTCGCCGTCGTTGGGCTGATTGCCAAGAACGATGGGAGCGCGGGAGACGACCATGACCTGCTCGGCGCCGGCGGTGACCTTCGAGACCTTGCCGCCGCGGACGCCGACGACCTGCCCCCACTGGATGTTCTCGGTGGCGTCGGCGCGTTCGAGGTA